>JBAXOP010000048.1:0-23931 GCA_037133195.1 Verrucomicrobiota bacterium
CGGCAGCAGCCAGGCATTGCCCTTGAGGGATTTGGTGATTTCCCGCAGTTGGTAGTTGGAGGGATTGGCGGCCTCGGAGACCACTGACCAAGTGGCTTTGGCATCCAACGGCGGCATGCCGAGGGCGGCGAGTTGTTTGAAACCCTCGGCAAAATCGGGGATTGGCGATGGTTGCTGCGCCCGGCCGATGACGGCCGAGAATAGGAGAAACGGGACCATCCATAAATTCCTCGCGCTCACGGTTAGAGGTGTATGCCAGCGCCGCTGCGAACGGAAGTTCTAATTGTGAAAAATCTGCCTGCCCCACCATCGGCCTCTTCGGAGCGGAAACTCCGATGGGGCAGGCCGAAGGATTTGGAGGACGCCAGGGATGTGATCGCGGTGCACTCACCAAGACGAGGCTTGCGTAATTCCCAGATGCGGATACTTTTTCCCAAACCACCCGTTCAATACCATGAGCCAATCATCCCCTAAAATTGTCATTTACCTTAAAACTTTCTGCGGTTGGAGCGAGGGCGTGCGTGGCGTAATGCGCAAGTACCGACTCGCCTACGAGGAAAAGGATGTCGTCAAAAACCCCGCATTCCGCTGGGAAATGGAACAACGCAGCGGCCAACCGCTCTGCCCATGCGTCGAAGTCGATGGCCACATGCTAGCCGACGTCAGCGGTGAGGAAGTGGAAAAATGGCTGATCCAAAATGAATATGTGAGTAAGGACGGGGCATCGGTGGTTGCTCCGCGCCACACGTTACGTGTCGAGCCCCCGGCTAAAACCCCCACTCTGGGAAAACCCCGCGTTCCCGCCAAGGCCAGCAAGAGCCGGTTTTTTGACTGAACGCGAGAATTTTTCACAGACAAAGCCACTATGGGGCGGCATTACTCCATCGGATGATGACGAATCCTGCGAGCACTTGGAAAGCTTGGCTGGCCGAAAACGGTCCGCGATTGCTGGTGTTTGCACGCGGCTGGGGCAATTGCCAGCAAGATGCCGAGGACTTGTTGCAGGAAGCCATATTGCGCCTCTGGCATTACCAGGAGGATAAAGGCGGCGGCCCTCCAGACTTGCCGCTGGTGTTTTCCACGATCCGTTTTTGCGGACTCAACCTGCACCGCAGCGAAACCCGCCGCAAAAAACGCGAGGAATCCATCGTCTATCTTAACGATTTTCAAGATGTCTGGCTCGATCCGCTCCTCGAGGAGGACGAGGAGGCGCTGATGCTCCGCGATGCCGTCGAATGCCTCAGTCCAAAATTGCGCGAAGTGGTCGTTATGAAAACTTGGGGCGGTCTCACATTTTTACAAATTTCCGCAGCCCTCGCCATTTCCCCCAACACCGCCGCATCCCGCTACCGCTACGCCCTCGAACAACTCGCGCATGAATTGCGCCAACTCAGGGAGGCCCATCATGCCAGCGCCTAACCCCATCGAAGCCGCCCTCGCCAGGCTCATGCCGCCCGCTCTCAGCGAGGCCGGCCAGCGCTCCATCGAGGCCATGCTGGACGAATTGGCCGCCGCCGGTCCGCAGCCCACGGCGAGGGGATCGCGCCAGTGGTGGGGGTGGGCCCGCCGGTTCGCGCTGCCACTTGGTATTGCCGCCTCGCTCGCTGTCTTGTTGGCGCTGGTTCCCAGCAAGCCCGCCGGCACCTTGCCCTTGGCGATGGCTCGCCCGGCGTCTGAGAAGGTCTCCGGGCTGGTCTTGGTCAGTGAGTCAGACCGCATCGAAACCATGTCTGACGAGGGCTGGGTGGCTGACCCCGATGGCGGCGCGATGCAAGCTGTGCGCGTCCGCGTGGTGGAGGCCAACACGCTGCGCGATGAGGAAACGGGTATCGTCGTGCAGGTTTGCGACCCTCGTGAGGAGATGATTTTGACGCCTGTAACCTTTTTCTGAGATGCCACTTCGTCATTCATTGCTGCTTTTCACCACGCTGCTTGTCACTTGCGTTGGCGAGGAAGCTGAGCGCAAGCCGCCGCTGCCGCCGCCATACGCACGCTCCGGCTCGGCGTGGCTCGGGCTTGGATTCAGCGTACGCAAGCCTGATGCAACCCTTGCGGCGCTTATTCCCTCATTGCCTCCCGGGATCGGTTTCTTGGTTCAAGCCGTGAGCCATGGCGGGCCCGCAGACATCGCTGCGGTCCATCCCAAGGATGTGTTGTGGAAATTCGGTGATCAATTACTTGTGAACCAAGGGCAATTGGCCACCCTGCTCAACCTGAAAAAACCAGGAGATGAGATAACGCTGGCGATTTTCCGGGATAGCAAACCCATGGAAATCAATGTCACACTGGGCGAAGCTCCCGCCGATAACCGGGATTTTTCCAGAGATATGGTCGATGTCGCCATTATCTCCGACGATGGCCACCCGACGCGCATCATCACCCCGGAGAATCGCACCGCCACCTTTTCCGATACCGACGGCAAGGCGCTCGTCCGTCGCGAAGGCGATGGCTATCAGGTCGTTATCCACGGACCTGATAAAAAAATCATCTTTGACGGCAGGCTCGGCGCGGATGGTAATTCCGACGCCATCCCCGCTGATTGGCACCGCCGCATCTGTGTGTTGCGCCGCAGCCTCGACCATGCCTTGGATAGCCGCATCGAGCCCGTGCGGGCACCGCGCCCACGGGTCGTGCCGCCGCCAACTTTGTCGCCAACTACGCCGCCTACGCCGCCGCCAAGCGTCACTTCGTCGCCCGCTGAGCCGCCCAAACACTGAGTTTACGGGCCTCACGGATTTTTTTACCGGGTTTGCCTTGCGTTTTGTTCGTCGGCTTCTCATCTTCCGCCGCATGCATCCTGACGTGGCGAAGCTGGTTGAGGCCGGTCGCATTCCCAAATCTGTTGGCGAGCGCCTATCTCAATTGGCTCCCGGAAATTTCTGTATTCATAAATCCTTCGGTTCCGGCAAGGTTACCGACTGGGATTTGCCTGGAAAAAAGGTCACCATCGACTTTGAAAAGTCGATGGGCCAAGTGATGGAACTCCAATTCGCGTTCCAAAAAACCGAGTGGATCGCCGCCACCGATTTCCGTGCCAAAAAAATCGAGCAAATCGAGGAACTTCGCGCCGTGTCCAAACTGGATCCCGTCGAACTCATTGTTCACCTCCTCCACAGTCATGGCGGCAGCATGACCGGTGATGCCCTCGAAAAAGAACTCTGCGGCACCGTCATTCCTGAGGCTTCCTTCAAAAAATGGTGGGATGTTACCAAAAAATCCCTCCGCGAAAGCCGCCGCGCCGTTATCCCATCCAAACGCACCGAGCCCATCGTGTTGCGCGGTGGCGATCGCACCCCGGCTGAGGCTCTCGTCGCTGATTTTGAAGCGGCCCGCGACATCAAGGGCATGATCCGTGGGCTGGAAGCCATCGCCGCCGACATCGGCGCGTTCGAAAATGATACGGAAGCTCTCAAGCGGCTGCTCTTGGACATTGATGACGGTGCTAAAAAAGCCTCACGCGTCCTTCTCGGCCAAGCACTCCAGCTTGTCGCCGCGCGCGATGAGGTTATCGGCTCATCAAAGGCTCTCGATCTCGATCCTACCGCAGTTCGTCTTGCCAGCCTCATTGCCGGGGTCGATGCCGCCAAGCTCGCCGAAGATATCGCCGCCTTGCCATCGACGCGTCAGCGTGCTGTGTTTGAGGCGTTCCCAGAGGCCTATGGCGATGTGTGGATCGAAAAAATCGTCCAGGTTTTCGATTGTGCTGGCGCGCGTGGCGTTACCGAAATTGCTCGCATTCTGTTGGATCGTGGAGGCATGCCGGCCCTCGCCGGGCACTTGCGCTCCGCCTTGGCCCGCCGTGCTCTGGGGCCCGACGCGCTCATTTGGGTTTGCCGCGAGCGCAAGCCCCCCGCCGCCTCGGTTTTCAGTCCGGAAGTCGGAGCCTCAATTCTCAATCTTCTGGAGAATGATCACCTTGCGGATGGCCCGCGCAAGACATCCCGTCTCCAAACACTTCTCAATGAGGACAAAGCCCTCCTCGGTGATTTGGTCTCCATCATGGATATCAATGAGTCGCGTAACTTCGCCCGGCGCCTCCTCGATTGCCCCGTGTTCGGCGAGTTGGAGAAAAAATCCCTGATGGCTCGTATCATCAAAATCCGCCCGGAAACCGCAGAACTCGTCAGCGGTGTCGGTACCAAAAAACGTGAGGAAATCCTCCTGGTCTCTTGGGATAGCCTGGAACGCAAAAAAGCCGAACTCGACGACCTGGTCCGTAATAAAATCCCCCAAAATCGCAATGACGTGAAAATCGCCCGCTCCTACGGCGATCTCCGCGAAAACTTCGAGTACAAGTCTGCCAAGGATTTGGAAAAATACCTCGCCCATCGCCAGTCGGCCTTGGAAAAGGAAATTCATAACTCCCGCGGCACCGATTTTAAGGGCTCGGATGCTTCCTCCGTCAATATCGGCACCATCGTCACACTCGCCGACGCCTCTGCCACCCCTATCGTCATGTGCGTCCTCGGCGCTTGGGACTCCGCTCCAGACCTCCAACATGTGTCCTATCTCTCAGAGGTCGGTAAAGCTCTGTTAGGCAGAGTCCCGGGAGACACCGTCCAGATCCGCGACACCGTCACCGAGCAGATGCAAACTCTAACCATCAAATCCATCGCCCCATTCAATCCTTAGAAGACACAAGACTCAAGACCGCTTCGCTCCAAGACACAAGACACAAAATGAAGAACGTTATCAGTTATCAGTTATCTGGAATGCGTTGCACGCCACGCCATGGCTGCATGGCCTCTTTTCTTGCGTCTTGAAGTCTTTCTAGCCTTTATCACCTCTCCAACTAAACACACATAACACTACACACACACACACCATGGACTATACCACCATTGTTGAAATCCACGGCCGCGAAGTTATTGACTCCCGCGGCAATCCCACCGTCGAAGTTGACGTACACCTCGAAGGCGGTGCCATCGGCCGCGCCTCGGTGCCCTCCGGCGCCTCCACCGGCGAGAACGAAGCCGTCGAACTGCGCGATGGCGATAAGGCACGCTTCCTCGGCAAGGGCGTGCTCCAAGCCGTCGAAAACGTCAACACCAAGCTCGCACCTGCTTTGCTAGGTTTTGATGCCACCGAGCAATCCTCGATAGATGCTGCAATGCTCGCGTTGGACGGCACGTCAACCAAGAAGGTACTCGGTGCCAATGCCATTCTGGGCGTGTCGCTCGCGGTGGCCAAGGCCGCCGCTATTCAGTTAGGCGTACCCCTCTACAAATACCTAGGTGGCCCCAATGCCAAGGTGTTGCCGGTACCGATGATGAACATTATCAACGGTGGTGCACATTCCGATGCCCCCATCGACTTCCAGGAGTTCATGATCATGCCTATCGGTGCCCCTACCTTCCGTGAGGCCATCCGCTACGGCGCAGAAGTCTTCCATTCCCTCAAAAAGGTTTTGCACGATCGCGGCCTATCCACTGCCGTGGGTGACGAAGGCGGTTTTGCCCCTACCCTCAAGAGTGCTGCCGATGCCCTCAGCGTTATCGCCTTGGCCATTGAAAAAGCCGGCTACAAACTCGGCATCGATATTGCCATCGCCCTCGATGCCGCTAGTTCCGAGTTTTTCGACAAGGACAAGAACGCCTATGTCTTCAAGAAATCTGACAAGTCCGTCAAGAGCGCCGAGGAACTCGTCGCCTATTATGCCGAACTACAGAAAGATTATCCGATCATCTCGATCGAAGACGGTTGCGCCGAAAATGATTGGGACGGCTGGAAGGTTCTAACCGACAAGCTCGGCAAGACCACTCAGATTGTCGGCGACGACCTGTTTGTTACCAACACCGAGTTCCTCTCCAAGGGTATCAAGCTCGGGGTGGCCAACTCGATCCTCGTCAAGGTCAACCAGATCGGCACCCTCACCGAAACCTTCGACGCCGTCGAAATGGCCAAGGAAAATGCCTACACCGCCGTCCTCAGCCACCGCTCCGGCGAAACCGAAGACGCCACTATCGCCGATATCGCCGTGGCCACCAATTGCGGCCAGATCAAAACCGGCTCCATGAGCCGTTCCGATAGAATCGCCAAGTACAACCAACTCCTTCGCATCGAGGAAGAACTCGGCGATGACGCCGTGTTCGGTATCCACAAAATGAAGGTCCTGCGCTAAGTCGCGAAGTAGGAGCCACCACATTTTGTGGGGGTGGCGGAAGGGCTGTCCATGACTGAGTACCGAAAGCTCGGCTCATGGCCAATCCTTCCGCACGACGACTGTAATGTCATCGTTCCCTACGCGTCTCTCAGATGCCTCAAGCACGCTGGAAGGACCCGAGCGTGGCGGCGAGGGCGTCTTCAAGCGAGTATTGTGGAGCCCAGCCGGCGGCGCAGAGTTTGGCGGCGCTGGCACGCGAGTGCTTCACGTCACCCGGGCGGGTAGGCCCGTGAATAATTTGCGAGGTGGAACCCGCGGCGTCTATCAATTGCTGGGCTAGCTGGTTGATGGTGAGTTGGCCGCCATAGCCGGCATTGAAAACACCGCTGAGTTCCGCGGTGCTGGCGGCAAAGGTGAGGGCACCGACGATGTCCTTGACGTAGATGAAATCGCGTGTCTGTTCTCCATCGCCGAAGATTGTGATGTCCTCATTGCGTAGGGCATGCTCGATGAAGATGGGTACTGCGGCGGCGTAGGCACCCTTGGGATCTTGGCGCGGACCAAATACGTTGAAAAATCGCAGCGCGGCAGTTTCTAAACGCCCTTCCCGTTGATAGAGGTCGAGGTAGTATTCACCGTCGAGTTTAGTGATGGCATACGGGCTGCGGGGCTCCGGTAACATCGTCTCCACTTTTGGCACCGTCGGATTGTCGCCATAAATGGCGGCGGAGGACGCCAGAACGAGTTTCTTGACCCCCGCGTTGGCGGCGGCTTCCAGCACGTTAAGCAGGCCGCTGACGTTAATCTCGACGCACTCGGCGGGCTTGGCCATAGATTCTGGCACACTCACCAGGGCCGCCAGATGAAACACATAATCGACGTTGCGCACGGCTTGTTCGACCAGCGTCGGGTCGGTGACCGAGCCCTCGATGAAGGTATGCTTGAAGCCTTTGAGGTTGTGTCGGTAGCCGCTGCGCAGATTGTCGAGCACCCGGATTTCGTCGGCTAGCCCCTGAAAGTGCTCGACGAGATGGGAGCCAATGAATCCGCTGCCGCCAGTGATTAATATTTTTATGGGAGGAAGAGTTATAGGTTATTAATGATTTGCGGTCTTGCGTCTTCTTCTAACCCAGCCGCTCTGGATACTCCCCGGTGGTGATTAGATGTTGGATGGAGGCCACCACATGCGGCTTGTCGTCTGGGTAGGTGACGCCAAACCAGTGACTGGTGGTCGGGATGACCGTGCAATCCGCTTGGCCGGAACGGATCAGGTAATCAACGATGGTCGGAATGTAGTACTCGGATTTTTCGGCCTGGCCGTGCGCCGCCATGAATTGGCTGAAGCCGTCCTCGATTTGCGCGAACACCCCTGGTCCGAAAGCCCAGAAATTCATCGAGACCGGGCCGTTTTCCGCGATGGGTTTGCGCTGGCCGTCGAGTGCTATGCCGCGTACGATTCCGTCAGCTTCGCGCAGGATATTGACGTATTCCTCGACGCCGGTAAGCAGAGCGTCGGGGCTGGTGCTGCAGATACCGCGGTTGACATCCCCGTGCTCGGAGAGGGTGTTGACCAGCGGATAGCCGATCATCGCGTAGTGGGTCTTGCCATCGTCGGCGGGTGTTTGGGTGAGAAAGGAGGCGGCCCGCTGATAGGCGTCGCGGCCATAGAAATCGTCGGCATTGATGACGGCGAAGGGTTCTTTGACCAGTGAGCGGGCGGCTCGCACGGCATGGGTGGTTCCCCACGGCTTGCTGCGCCCCGCAGGTACCGTGAACGGTGCAGGCACATCGTCCAAGCGTTGGAACGCATAGTCCACCTCGATTCGCCCCGCAAATCGCGAGCCGATACCATGGCGAAATGCTTCGGCAAAATCCTCGCGGATGATGAAAATAACGCGGCCAAACCCAGCGCGGATCGCATCAAACACCGAGTAGTCGAGCACGGTCTCGCCGTTGGGGCCCATTGGATCGATTTGTTTGAGTCCGCCGTAGCGCGAGCCCATGCCGGCGGCGAGGACGAGGAGGGTGGGTTGCATTGGATGGTTGGGGGGATAGGGTGTGAATTATAGTAAAGCCACGCGGTTTATGCGTGGCCCGGGTGATTTGTGCAAAGCAATTATGGGGGTTTTCAGGGCTGTTTCGGCGTTGTGGCGGGAGAATTGTTTGGTGGGGAGGCAGGATTGGAGGCGGGGTGGGGGACCTTGCGCGTAAATTCGCTGGTGGCACTCAGATGCCACAAGAGGCCGGCAGCGACGACGACGGTGAGGAACACCAGAACCACGAAAACCAGGCTGAAGAAGGATTTCACGCGGGAAAGTAAGGCGGATCGGGACGAAAATAGCCAGCCGCAATCCCTGGAAATCACATTCTCCGGCTGGCTGCCAGACCCCTGTCCACACGGACGTGCTTTACCAAGAACTCTCCTTCACATAGATAACGTCGTACGCTCTAACATAAAATGGAATGCTCTCCGTGCCATAGAGCGCTTGCTTCATGTCTAATACGTAGCGCTGGCTCTTGCCCTCCTGGTTCCTTACAATAAATACTTGCTTGGGATTGGCGAGCTTGGTGAATCCGCCCGCTTCCATCACCGCTTCCAACGCCGTCATCGGCCGGTCTAGCGGAATTTTGCCAGGCCGCAGCACTTCGCCGGACACATACACGCCGGCCGCCGCACCTGCCAAGGAGACCACCACGGTGGAATCTTGCAGGTGCGGTTGATAGAGTGTGGTCAGTTGCTGCTGTAGGCGGGTGATGGTCTTGCCAGCAGCACTGACGTCGCCGATGGTTGGCAGGCTGACCTTGCCGTTAGGCTGGACTTTTTGTCTGGTATTCAACTCTGGGGCACCGGAAAATATGACGTTGATCACGTCGCCCGGTGCGAGGTTACCGCTCGGTCTCGAGTTGGATGCCTCGGTTGGCACCGCTGCGGTGGACCGCATATTGCTGCATCCCAGTGAGGCAAGCGTCGGGATCAGTACGGCGACGCACAATAAACGGGTTGCCACCCGCCGATGTGACACGCCCGCGGTTTTTGCCAAGTTTATCATGCGTTCAAACCAAGTCTCCGCCTCGTCGGTAAGTCGCTTGCCGTCTGCTTTATCCATCATTAATTTTGTTTTCATAATCATGTTAGGTGAATTAATCCTGAGCATCGGGAATCCTAGATAGTTTTTGCAGGGAGCACCAGTCTATTTTTCGCAGCGAAAAAGACCTGAAAAATTCCTGGAAGCGATCCGGGGTATTCGAGAGGGAGGGCTGCGCTATGGAGCGCTGGCTTCAGCCGGCGCTACCTAATCCTCCCGACTCACATGGCTGTTACAGGCGGCGGGCAGGGTGTGGAACGTTGAGTCACTTGGGTGGCACAATGGAGCGCCGGCTTCAGCCGGCGAGACGCGCCGGCTGAAGCCAGCGCTCCGTAACGGTTCAAGGGACTCGGGCACGCGCAAGGAGGCGGAGCCCACTGGCGTTCGTTAGGCGCAGGAGTCTCAGGCACGCCAGCCGACCATGCCGTTAGCCCAGGATTTGCGCCAGCACGTAGGGCAGGATGCCACCGGCGCGGTAGTAGTCGATTTCCACTGGGGTGTCGATGCGCACGATGACAGGGATGTCGAACACGGAAGCTTCACCAACCGGATGGACGCGGAGGGTGGCGCATTGGCCGGGTTTGAGGTCGTTGGATATTCCGATGAGGTCGAAGGTGGCGTCGGCGAGGTCCTTGACCTTGTCGTAATCCGCCTTGTTGACGAAGTTGCATGGCAACACCCCCATACCGACGAGGTTGGAGCGGTGAATGCGCTCAAACGACTTGGTGATGACTGCTTTCACGCCTAACAAACTAGTGCCCTTCGCCGCCCAGTCGCGGCTGGAACCCATGCCGTAGTCTTCGCCGCCGATGATGATGGAGGGAATGGCGGCGGCCTGATAGACGGCGGCGGCGTCGTAGATTGCCTGGGTTTCCCCGTTGACGAGGGTGACGCCACCCTCGCTGCCCGGAACCATCAGGTTTTTAATGCGGACGTTGGCGAAGGTGCCGCGGGTCATGATGCGGTCGTTGCCGCGGCGCGACCCGTACGAATTGAAGTCTGCGACAGCCACATCCTTTTCGGTGAGGTGGCGGCCGGCGGGGCTATCTTTCTTGATGGCACCGGCGGGGGAAATGTGGTCGGTGGTCACCGAGTCGCCGAAGATACCCAGCGGGCGTGCGGCGTGGATCTCGACGATATCTCGCGGGGTGGGCGAGAAGCCGTCGAAGAACGGCGGTTCCTGGATATAGGTGGAGAGCCGGTCCCATTGATAGACATTACCGGTTGATGAGCGGATCGAATTCCACTTGGGGTTTTGGTCGGCAAAACCGGTGTAAAGTTGTTGGAATACCTCTGGCTTGAGTGAGGTATCCATGGCGGCTTGGACTTCTGCGGCGCTCGGCCAAATGTCTGCCAGAAAAACCGGGTGCCCGTCGCCGCCGTAGCCTAACGGCTCGCTGGCCATGTCGATATCGACGGTGCCGGCAATGGCGAAGGCGACCACGAGGGGAGGGGACATGAGGAAATTTGCCTTGATGGACTGGTGGACGCGGGCCTCGAAATTGCGGTTACCGGAGAGCACCGAGGCGGCGATGATATCCTCGGCTTTGACGACGTCCTCGATGCCGGGGTCCAGCGGGCCGGAATTGCCGATGCAGGTGGTGCAGCCGTAGCCGACGGTTTGGAACCCGAGCTTGTCGAGTTCGGCTTGAAGGCCGGTTTTATTGAGGTAATCGGTGACCACGCGCGAGCCTGGCCCGAGGGACGTTTTGACCGCTGGCTTGACGGTTAGGCCGCGGGCATTGGCCTTTTGGGCCAGCAATCCGGCGGCGAGCATGACGCTGGGATTGGATGTGTTAGTGCAACTGGTGATCGCCGCGATGAGCACCGAGCCATGGGTGATGGTGTCCGTCACGCCGCCCTTGCTATCAACGGAAACTTCCCATAGCGGATAGGACAAGTCCTCGTTAGGTTCGGTAATCACGCCGACTTCGGCACCAAACGAATGTCCGAGGTTGGGTGCTTCGTCGGGGATGGAATCGAGCGAGGGTGGTAGGTCGAGCGGTTCGCTTGAGCCGGGCGCGGCTTGCTTGTTGTAGCCGTTAGGTGCGGGGGCAGTGAGCAATGTGGCCCAGGTGGCCTTGAGCGACTCGATTTCGATGCGGTCTTGGGGGCGTTTGGGGCCTGCGATGCAAGGTTTGACGGTGGCGATATCGAGATCGACGATTTGGGTAAAATCCAGGGCGTCGCGTTCGGTGGGGATGCCCCAGAGTTGTTGGGCCTGGTAATAGCTTTGGACGGTTTGGCAGAGGTGCGGGCTGCGCCCTGTGCTTGCCAAGTAGCCGGTGGTGATTTCGTCAATGCCGAAAAATCCCATCGTCGCACCGTACTCCGGTGCCATGTTTGCCAACGTGGCGCGGTCCGGCAGCGACAGCGCACGGGCACCCGGACCGTAAAACTCGACAAACTTGCCCACCACCTTGGTTTTGCGCAGCACTTCGGTGACGTAGAGGACCAAATCCGTGGCGGTGACCCCGGCGGCCAGCTCTCCTGTCAGATAGACACCGACGACTTCCGGCACGAGGAACGTGACGGGTTGGCCGAGCATGCCGGCTTCCGCCTCGATGCCGCCCACCCCCCAACCGACGACGCCGAGGCCGTTGATCATGGTGGTGTGGGAGTCGGTGCCGACCAAGGTATCCGGATAGAAGAGACCATCTTTTTCGAGGACGCATTTGGCGAGGTGCTCGAGGTTCACTTGATGGACGATGCCGATGCCTGGGGGCACCACTTTGAAGGTATCGAACGCCTGTTCACCCCATTTGAGAAATTCGTAGCGCTCACGGTTGCGGTGGAATTCCAAATCCAGATTGAGTTCCAGCGACTCGCCGGTGCCGGCGTAATCCACTTGCACCGAGTGATCGACAACCAAGTCGACGGGCACGAGTGGCTCGATCATCTTGGCATCCTTGCCCATGGCGCTCACCGCGGAGCGCATGGCAGCCAGATCGACGAGCAGGGGCACGCCAGTGAAGTCTTGCAACACGATGCGTGCCACCACAAACGGGATTTCAAAGTCGCCGGGGGCCTTGGCATTATAATTAGCGAGGTTGGCTATGTCTGCCGCGCCCACCTTGAGGCCGTCGTTGTTGCGCAGTAGCGATTCCAACACGATGCGGATGGAAATGGGCAGGCGCGATAAATTCGGATATCCCTGCTCGGCGAGGGCCGGTAGTGAGTGAAATTTGCCTTCGGTGCCGGAGCCAGTGGTGAATGTGCGGAGATTGGTCATGGGGGGGAGGTTATAGGTTATTTGTTATTGGGAATGAGACAGAAGACTTGGAGACAGAAGACAGAAGAAAGAGAAACAAGCGGCCACGATGGCACCTGAGACCGGCGTGATGGCGGCAACGGGGCGGAGCGTAGGGATAACACGTGGATTTGTCAAAATGTTTGGGGAATGAAAGTGGTTGATTTCGGTGATTGAGGCGGGACGAGGATCCGGACCAGGGTCATCTCGACTCACTTGGCCAGGATGCGGCCCGTTGGGGAGCGACGACCTTAGTGTCGTCGTGCGGAAGACATGCCCATGAGCGAGCCTGCACACCTCAAGAGTGCACGGAATACACGGAATGAAGAGTTTGTTTTTAGGGAATATCTTGCGTCTTGTGTCTGAGGCCAGGCTCCCTAATATTTGGCCATGCGAACGCCGATTCCATGGCTCACTGGTAAACACAAGACAGATAGCGGCGCGGTGCTCAAGGCACCGCAGGTGCCGTCGTTGCTTAACTACGTAACAGCCAGTGACTCGTTGTGAACGGAATGCTTGAATTGGCGGTGTTTGCCGGAGTTACGGCACTGGGGCAGTTCAGTCCGGGGCCGGACATGCTGCTATTGACGCGCACATCGCTCGCCAGCGGTGGCCGGGCCGGCAGCTGGATTGGCTGCGGGATTGCCTGCGGCTTGGTGTTGCATGCGGCGGTGGCGATGAGCGGAGCGTCGTTATTGTTAGCCGGGGCCTCGCCGCTGGCCCGCTGCCTGAGGGGAGCCGCCGCGCTATACCTGGGCTGGCTGGCTGCGCACTTGTTGCGTGCTGCGTGGTGGCCGCAGCCTGTGGATTCCTCCGCAACGGTGGCAGCGGGCGAGGTTGCCGCCAAGGTATTTTGGCGCCGCGGGTTTTTCTGCAACGTGCTCAATCCGAAAGTCGCCTTGTTTTTTGCGGCGATGGCAGCCCCCTTTCTCTCGCCTGGGCATCCGGCGTGGTGGCCGCTGGCTTTGGGCGCGGTGATTGTCGTCGAGGGGTTTGTCCTATGGATTGCCTGGGCCTGGGCGCTCCAATGGCCGCCGCTCAAACGCGGGTACCGTGCGGCGGCACGCTGGATCGACGCAGGCTTTGGGATGGCTTTGCTGGCGCTCGCCTTGCGCTTGCTCGCTGCCGTGCTGTGATGAGCCCGACACACACTAGCCCGGATGCCCGTTATGGGGCACGACTTTACTGTCGTCGTGCGGAAGGAGCGACCCGGAAGCTCGCTCTAGGCACTCATTCACGGGCGGGTCTTCCGCTAGCACCACAAGAATGTGGTGGCTCCTTAGCACGAGTTACTCCAGGCACCTCCCGACTATTTCAGTTCGACTTTGGCCACTCTGAGCAAGCTCACCGGACCTAGCAATCCGGACTCTAGCAGCGGCGAATCCTTCTTCCATAGCCGCCAACTCGTGAAGGTAAAGCGACCGCTCGGGCTGGGCTTGCCGTCCTGGAGCCATTGAGGCCAACGCTCGAGAGTGCCGTTAGGTTTGCGTTCGCTATCCTCGGGCAGGAGTTCGTCGCCGATCATGCGGTTGATTGGCAGGCTGACCACCCGCAACTCCAGCACATTGTCGCCGTCCTTGATCGCGTCGGTGATGTCCACGCGGTAAGGCGGCTTCCAGAGGATGCCCAGATCCTTGCCGTTGAGGTTCACAGCGGCCATCACCGCGACCTTGCCGAGGTCCAGATAGGTTTTGAATGAAATGTCGGAGTCTGGATTGCTGGTCTTGGCGAGTTGCTGGGGAACGCCGAGGACCTTCCGATAGGTGGCAGTGCCGGAGAAATACTTCACGCCTGGGTCGCTGGATTCGCTCCATGACATGAGTGGGTCCATCTGAATTTTCTCCGGAGCCCCCCAGCCCGGCGTGAATCTAACCTCCCACGGACCCTTGATTTCCAGCGGTACCGGCAAATCAGCCAGAGACACCTGGCGGGTCTGGCCGTCGGCTGTCTTGATCACATAACTGCCGTTTTGCGAGATCTCGCGGCTGACGAGATGGTATGCCGGAGCGGCATCAGCGGTGGCCGGTTTGGTTAGTGCGGCCTCGCTCGTCGCTCCTTGCTTGCCCGGCGCACCCGTATCAATGAATTCCTGTTCGTCGCGCTTGACTGAAACAATGTGCATGGCCGTCCCCAGGCTGTTCTTTTTGAATACGACAAACATAGAACCGGATGGCTCGAACTTCAGCGGAATCCGCGTCAGACCGTCCACTTCTTCAAACGCGGAAATCGGCTCGATCCGGCCGCTATCCGGGAACCAGGCCTCGGGTTGCATGCCGCGGACGCGGAAGTGACACAGTGCATCGACCGCGGTTGGTTCGGAATTGGCGACAAAGAAAATTTCCACGTCAGCGAGCGAGCGATGGATATAGCGAAGCGGTCGGCTGGCAGTGAAATCCGCTTTGACCTTCATATCTCTGAGTTGCTCCACCGGTGTCTTGTCTGATATCACTCGCCCGGGGCCGGTAGTATGGACTGCGCCCGGTGACCACAATCCCTTCGCTAACAATCTCACCTGCTCATCGCTCGCTGGAAAACCAGTGAGCCCAGGGGCCTTGACAGGAGGCTTGCCCAGCACCGTCGCGCCAGCCGCAACCATGGCCTGGATTTTTTCTAACATCCTTGGTGTCATCGCATCCCCCACGGGCAGCAACAACAGCCGATAGCTCATGCCGGACGGCAGCTTGAGCAGGCCGTGTTCCACGGTCACGTCCTTGAGAAACGCTTGCGGGCTGATCCCATCATAGTCATAGCCGGGCACGTTCAGCAAGGTGAAGCGCTGCATGGGTTCCTCGGACTGGAGACTGAGCACGTCAGCCACAAACCGGCCCTGCCGCAACATATATTGGCAGCGCGCCACATATTGGTGCCAGGCTGTCGAATCCTCCCACCATGTGTTAGATCGTTCGTAGTGCAGCCCCCATGGGCCCATGGTCATGCCCGGCTTGCGCTCCTCCGCCCACGGCTGCATTGCATAACGATGGACGATGAAGCGGTTGACGCCATCGCAAAATGCGCGGTCGCCCAGCGCCTTGATGGAGGCAGGATGAGCCCGCCAGCGTTCCTTACTGTCAGAGGTAAACGCCTCTGCGCCGACCACGGGGCAGCCATTGACATGTGCGGTAGAGGCCATCGCCTTGACCGACCAATAGAGCCCGCCGCCATCCGGCCACCAAAATTCACAGATTGGCTCATCGACGTGATTGGCCACATCCTGATCGTTGGCCGGAGTCGTATAGGTTTCCATTGAAAGCCGCAGGCCGTCCCTGTTAGCGAGGGAACGAAGGTGGCCAATGTAATTTTCGGCTAATAAATCTGACACGGTCTGGCGCACGTCGCGCAGAAAGCGTTCAGAAATATCGAGGCTATCGACGATGCGTCCGGTGAGCACCGGCAGGAAGGGAATCATGTCGTAGCCACGCAATTTTTTAAATTCATCGAGCATTTTTGGTGTCCAGTTTTGCGAGCCGACCTCCCAACTGTCCACATGAGTTGCCGCAAAGGATTTTCCGGCCAAGGGCCCCACATGCTTGACGAGCTTGCCGATCATGCCGTTGTAGTTTGCCTCGATGCCCTCTTTGCTGAGCTTGTCGCACTCCGGGCCAGCGCCGGTGGCCGGAGCGGGGTGACTCTTTGCACCGGTGAACGTGTGACCGATGCGCAGCACGGTCCACTCTGCGGCGGGCACACCCGGCAGCGGCGGCGCGTCCCAGACGAGCTTTCCGTCAGTATCCATTTTGGCCGTTAGATCGATAATTTTCTCCTTGGCGACGGCAAATTCCGCTGGCACGTCAGCGGTGGCGCGGGTATCGAGACTGGCGGCATGCATGTGGGCCCAGGTCATGTTCTTTTCTAACAAATTCTTAATCCGGTGGGTCGGATTTTTCGCATCCTTAGGAGAGGGGAAGGCGAGCAGCGAGATATCGCGATAGAATCCACCGTTGGCCAGTGGCTTGGGCAGGGCTGCGGCAAACGGTTTGCCCGCCGGAACTTGCACCTCGCTGGTGACGACCACCTGCATGGCCTTATCCAGGGGCACCCACGGGCCGCCGCTGCCATTCCAGCCGGCGTCATTGTTCATGTTCACCTCGATGCCGAGACGGCTGGCCTCGCCCACCATGAATTTGAACAAATCCTGCCACTCAGCGCTCATGAATGCCACTGGGCCGACCGGCGCGCCTTGGTCCACTTCCATGATCAACACACCGCCGACCCCGGCCCGCTGCATCGCCTCCAAATCGGCGGTGATTCCTGGCCGTGTGATGTTGCCATTGAGCCAGAACCAATACACCCACGGTCGTGCCGATGCGGGGGGAGCAGCGAAATTCTTCGCCAGTTCATCGGCGGCTGGCACTGGATTGACCAGTGAGAAAATCGCCGTACATGCCATCAGGATTTGTTTCATCGGGTTCGTTTGTCCTAGTAATAAGGGTTAATTTTCCAGTCAGCCGATTCTTAACGGTCCGGCTTGACTGGGTTCTTTCATGTGATTGGGTCCGACCCCGGGGCAAAACTTTTTTCTGATTAGGGATTTTGATTTCTTAAATTCGGTGAAATATTCTCCGCTGTTCCACGTTTCAGGACAAGACCACCTGTCTCTCCCGCTCTTGTCCCAAACGCTTGTTACTCATGGAACTTCCAACTGCCACCCCTACTCAACCCGTCGCCCGCTTGCGCTGGCTGATGGTCGCCGCCTTGGGTCTTGGCCTGGCCATTGCGGCACCCTTGATCGATCATGTCGCATGGGCCCCAGGGGCTGCGCAACTGGCCCGGTGGATCGGTCATTTTCACCCTTTGGTATTGCATTTTCCAATCGTGCTGTTGCTCGTCACTCTTGCCTTTGAGGCTGCCCGTTTGCCTGTTTTGCGGCGTCTGCTGCCGCGGCCCGACGCAGCGACGGTCACAACGATTTTAGCATGGGGAGCGGTGGGATGTACGCTGGCAGTGGCCAGCGGCTGGTTGCTGGGGCAGGGCGGCGGTTACGCGCCAGATTTGTTAGGAGATCACATGTGGGCGGGGGCGGCGACAGCATTTGGAGCGAATCTGGCCCTCATATTGCGCCTCACCTCGGGTGCCGTAGGGACGGGGATTTTCAATAGTATAGCCAATCTTACGCTGACGCTCACCTGCGCGAGCCTGACGTTGGCCGGCCACTATGGCGCGAGCCTCACACATGGTGAGGCATACCTGACTGAGCACGCGCCGGATTTCCTTCGCGATCTAGTCGGTCTCAAACCCAGACACGAGCCGAGTGCGGGCACGCCCAAACCTGTCGAGCAGCGCCTGTTGTGGGACGACGTGGTCCAGCCGATTCTCGATGAGCGCTGCATTTCCTGCCACCACGAGGGAAAAGCAAAGGGCGGTCTGCGCCTCGACAGTCTGGCTGGCTTGCTCAAGGGCGGGGCGAGCGGCTTAGCCATTGATCCCGGCCCCCCACCGCAAGGCCTATTGATAAAGTTCCTCCAGCTAGGGCTCGATGACGACAATCACATGCCGCCCAAAGGCAAGCCGCAGCTCAGCGAGGCGCAACTTGCCGCCATCGCCTACTGGATTGAAATGGGCAGTCCCGCCGACAAAACCGCCGGTGATTTTGAACTCAGCGCCAGCCTTCGTGCCTCCCTTGAATCCCTGCTGACCCCAACTCAGCGCAAGACCATGGAGGGCAAAATCCGCGCCGATGCCCAAGCCCTCGAAGCCGCCATCTCCACCCTGCGCGCCAATCTGCCGGGTCGCCTCGCGTGCCTGGTTCCGGGCAAGCCGGAACTCGAGTATTCGCCCGGGATGAGTTTCGCCGAAGTGAACGACACCCATCTCAAGGCACTGGCCCAGGTGGCCTCCAGCGTGGTGATGCTTGACCTTCAACAAACCCAAGTGACTGACGCCGGCCTGGTCGCCCTAGCCCCCTTCACCAAGCTGCGCAAACTGCAACTTCAGAACACCGCGATCAGCGATGCCGGCCTAGAGGATTTAGGAAAATCAGCATCGTTAGAAATTCTCAACCTCTATGGCACGGGCGTCTCTGACGCCGGCTTGCAACATCTTGCGAGCCTCAGACACCTGAAGAAAATTTACCTCTGGCAAACCAAGGTCACCCCCGAAGGTGCCGCCAAACTCCGCGCCGCAGTTCCCGGGGTGGAAGTCAACCTCGACCTGCCCGAGGCTCCCAAACCAGCAGCAGAGGCGAGCAAGGGCACGCCCGCCACCCCGGCTGGATCTAGCAAACCCTGATTGACCGCCATGAAATCCCCTAAATTCCTAGCCCTGATCGGATCACTGGTTCTTGCTGGCGGCTGCGTCGTCGGGCTCAGTTTCGTGCCCGGCGTGTCGTGGAAATCATTGCCTACCCCCAACTGGAAGAACCTTTCCGAGCATGACTGGAAACATGTCTTCAATGCGGAAAAACAAATCCCAGTCATCGCACAGCCCGCCACTCAGGTGGCAGCAATTCCTGTGGCGGTGACTTTCAATACTCACATCCAGCCAATTTTATCGGAAAATTGTTACCATTGCCACGGACCCGACTCCGGTTCGCGCAAGGCGGATCTGCGTCTCGACCGCGCCGAGTTTGCCTTCAATCCGCTCAAAAGCGGGCAACCTGCGATCGTCAAGGGGAATGCGGCCGCCTCCGAGGTGGTCAGGCGCATGCGGCACAAGGACCCCAAGGAAGTCATGCCGCCCCCGGCCACTCACAAGGTTATTTCTGAGCAGCAGATCGCCCTGATCGAAAAATGGATCGAAGAAGGTGCCAATTACGAAGAACATTGGTCGCTCATCCCGCCACGCCGCCCACCGGTCCCTACCTTGCCAGACACAACATGGCCCAAAAATCCCGTGGATCATTTCATCCTCGCACGCCTCCAGAAAGATGGCCTCACACCTGCCCCCGATGCCGGTAAGGCCGCCTTGCTGCGCCGTGTGACACTCGATCTAACCGGCCTGCCGCCCACTCCCGAGGACGTGGACGCATTCCTCGCCGACGCCCGCCCCGACGCCTACGAGCAAGCCGTCGATCGCCTGCTGGCCACTGCCGCTTATGGTGAGCATCAGGCGCGGTATTGGCTGGACGCCGCCCGTTACGCCGACACCCACGGAATTCACTTCGATAATTACCGGAGCATTTGGCCATACCGCGACTGGGTCATCAAGGCGTTCAATGCCAATCAACCTTTCGATCAGTTCACCATTGAGCAACTCGCCGGCGATCTGCTGCCCAACCCCACTCTTGAGCAACAGATTGCTACCGGCTTTCATCGCTGCCTGCCTACCACCGGCGAGGGCGGTGCTATCGCCGATGAATACCTCGCCACCTATGCCAAGGACCGGGTGGAAACCACCTCTGCCGTCTGGCTCGGCCTCACTACGGGATGCGCGTCTTGCCACGATCATAAGTTTGATCCGATCTCACAGAAGGATTTCTATCAACTCAGCGCGTTTTTCCGCAATACCCCGATGTCCGCCCTCGATGGCAACTCCGCAGAGCACCCCCCGAACCTGAAAATTCCCATCGCCGAGGACGCCAGTCGTTTGCAGGAATTGGCCCGCTTGCTGCCCGCGAAACAAGAGGCCTTGAAGGACGCCGAAAAGCTTGAGGCAGAGCAACTCAAAGCCACTCTTGCCACGGCAATCGCCGCCGCAGCAACTTTGCCGGAGCCTCCGACCGACATGCTATTAGCCTTTGCCGCAGGCGAGGGATCGGGCGAATCCGCCGGGTTCACCCTTGATGGCCAAACCGCCAAAATACCCCTCGGCGGGAAATACCAATGGGTGAAACATGGGCCCGTGCCGGCCTTGGCAACCGGCGAGGATTTTTCCTCCCCTTTGGGCGACTTCGCCAATTACCCGAACACCCAGGCGTTCTCCTACGGTGCTTGGGTTCGTGGCGATAACCTAGCGGGTGCCTTGCTCTCGCGCATGGATGAAACCCACTCGTTCACAGGTTGGGACCTGTGGTTTGAAAACCATTCCTTTGGTGTCCACTTGATTCATAACTGGCCAGAGAGCGCCATCAAGGTGGTCTCTACTATCCCGCTTCCGCCTAACGAATGGAGCCACGTCATGGTCACCTACGACGGTTCCTCGAAAGCCGCTGGTGTCAAACTTTACCTCAACGGACAAGTTGTTGAGGGGCGGGTGGAGAGGGATTCGCTCACTGGCACGCTGACCAACTCGGTGCCGGTCCAAGTCGCCCGCCGCAGCTCCGGCCAACCGCTCCGCAACGCCGCTTTCCACGATATCCGCCTCTATCCGCGTGCACTTTCCGCAGCAGACATTCCTGCCATCGCCCTCGCGGCATTCCGTCCCCATCTCTCCACTCTCACCCCGGACGCCTTGGATCGAGCACTGCGGGCAATTCTTGCATCTAACATAAAGGTGGATGCTTCCCCGTCCACCTCCCTGCGCAGCGAGGTGGACGCCCTGCAGGCTGAGCGCGACGCAATTAACAAACGCGGCGTGACCACCCTCGTGATGCAGGAAAACCATGAGGAACCTTCCGCTTACATCCTGAATCGCGGCGATTACACCCAGAAAAAGGCCAAGGTGGGTGCCGACGTCCCCACAGTCTTCGGCGTGCGCATCGCCAAGGATGATCCCAAAAACCGTCTCGGACTCGCCCGCTGGTTGGTCCATCCCGACCACCCGCTCACCGCCCGCGTCACCGTCAATCGCTTCTGGCAGCAGGTATTTGGCACCGGCCTGGTGGCTTCTGCGGGTGACTTCGGCGTGATGGGCGAACGACCGGTGAATCCCGAATTGCTCGACTGGCTCGCCGTCGAGTTTCGTGAATCCGATTGGGATGTGAAGCGCTTGATGAAATTGCTGGTGACCTCGGCCAGTTACCGCCAATCCGGCGTCACCACCGCTGCCAAGCTGGAGCACGATCCCGCCAATCGCCTCCTGTCGCGCGGCCCCCGCCAACGCTTGGACGGAGAAATGATCCGCGATCAAGCCCTCTTCGTCAGCGGCTTGATGGTTAGAAAAATCGGCGGCCCAAGCGTCAAACCCTATCAACCAGACGGCGTTTGGGAGTCCGTGGCCATGAAGGAGTCCAATACTAGCAAATATGCACGGGACTCTGGCGATGCCCTCTATCGCCGCAGCCTCTACACGTTCTGGAAACGCAGCGCCCCGCACCCATCGCTCGAGGCATTCGGCACCCCGTCCCGTGAAAATTGTACGGTTCGCCGCGAACGCACCAACACACCGCTCCAAGCCCTCGTCACCTTGAATGATATCCAATTTGTCGAGGCTTCCCGAGTTCTTGCCGAGCGTGTCCTCAAACAAATACCCAATGATGCCCAACGCCTCGACTTCCTCTATCGCATCGTATTGGCTCGCTCGCCACTGCCCGCCGAATTACCAGTCCTAACCGCCGCTCTAGCGGATTTTAAAGCATCCTTCGGCCATTCCGCGGATGCCGCCAAAAAACTCGTCACGTATGGCGAGCATCCACCCGATCCAGCCCTCGCCGTGCCAGAGTTGGCCGCATGGACCCTCATCGCCAACCAGACACTCAACCTCGACGAAACCCTCAACCGCTGATCTAGCAATTTAATGCCATGGCCTGCGAATCCTACTACCGATCCCTCACCCGCCGCGATTTCTTCGGCCAATCAGCACGCGGCCTCGGCGTGGCTGCCCTCGCCAGCTTGCTCGGCGAGAGCCTGCGCGGCGATACCCACGCCGCCCTCGCCGTTGACAAATTGTTGCCTCACTTCGCGCCCACCGCCAAGCGCGTGATCTACCTATTTATGTTAGGGGCACCATCGCAGCTCGACTTGCTCGACTACAAGCCCGGCTTGGACAAGCTCTTCGACCATGATCTGCCCGATTCTATCCGCAAGGGCCAGCGCCTCACCGGCATGACCTCCGGCCAGGCCCGGTTTCCCGTCGCTCCGTCTAAGTTTAAGTTCACCCAGCACGGCGAGGCCGGCACTTGGTTCAGTGAGTTGCTGCCGTGGACGGCGAAAATGGCAGACGACCTGTGCGTCATCAAAACGATGCACACCGAGGCGATCAATCACGAGCCCGCCAACACGCTGATCAACACCGGTAATATGAATGCCGGGCGCCCATGCATCGGCTCCTGGCTCTCGTACGGCCTCGGCTCAATGAACGAAAATCTGCCTGCTTTCGTCGTTCTCCACGCCAAACATTCCAATCCCAACTCTAACGTCCAGGCCATCTCCGCCCGCCTCTGGTCCAGTGGCCCACTGCCCTCCCAGCATAGCGGCGTGGCCATCCGCCCCAGCGGCGGCGGTATCCAATTCCTCAATGACCCTCCAGGAATGGACCGCGCCACCCGCCGTCGCATGCTCGACGGGCTCGCCGCCCTCAACCATCAGGAGGCCGATTCCTTCCTCGACCCGGAAACCCTCACCCGCATCGCTCAGTACGAAATGGCCTTCCGCATGCAGGCATCCGTGCCCGAACTCACCGATCTTTCCAAGGAGCCCGAGCGCGTCCGCCAACTCTACGGCCCCGACGTTAATAAGCCCGGTACCTTCGCCCATTGCGCCTTGTTAGCCCGGCGCATGGCCGAACGCGGCGTGCGTTTTACCCAGATCTATCACCGCGGCTGGGACCAACACGGCACCTTGCCCGTCCATCTTGCCTCGCAGTGCCAGGACGTGGACCAGGCATGCTATGCGCTTGTCCAGGACCTCAAGATCCGCGGATTGCTAGACGATACCCTTGTCGTCTGGGGCGGCGAATTCGGTCGCACTGTCTATAGCCAGGGCACGCTCACCCGCGACGACTACGGCCGCGACCACCACCCGAAAAATTTTTCCATCTGGATGGCAGGTGGTGGCGTCAAGGGGGGCATGACACATGGTGAAACCGATGATTTTTCGTACAATATTGTGAAGGACCCGGTACACATTCGAGATTTCCACGCCACCTTGCTCCATTTGTTGGGCATTGATCACGAGCGCATGAGTATCCGCAGCCAAGGTCTCGACATGCGCCTCACCGGCGTCGAACCCGCCAAGGTCGTCACCGGCATTCTCGCCTAGAATCCCGACTCTCTCGGCTGTTAAAGGCGGCGGGCAGGATGCCCGCACCATGTGGCACGGGCATCCTGCCCGGAACCTCCAAACACGGGGCCTAAGCGGCTCAAATAAGCCCCGCAGTAGCAAACTCATCCCGCCCGCTTTCCTCCTCCGCTCAGCGAAAATTGACGAATGCCAGAAGACCAGCAAACTTCCCGCATGAAAACGACTTTCGACTTGCCTCCCGACCTCATTCGCGATGTGAAGTTGCGGGCTGTGCATGAGTGTCGCAAGCTCACGGACATGGTGGCAGAGGTGCTGAACGCGGACTCAGTTCCGAAACGATGCCTACGAGGCAGCCGCGCACAAACCGTCAACGATTGACTCACATTCCACCCACGGCGAATTCCTCCTGCCCACCCTCGGCCTGCTCAAGTCTCGTGGCTGCAGTCAGTGGGGTCAGTCCTCGCAAGGTAACATTATACTTGATTCGAGCAGGTTTCC
>JBAXOP010000049.1:0-23482 GCA_037133195.1 Verrucomicrobiota bacterium
CATGACAACGTGCTGCCCCTTCGCCTGTTCCCCCTAACTGACCCGCAACACTGGGTGGCCATCACCCGTGCGACGGGTCTCGACCTACCTTGCATCGTATAGGGGGACTGAGAAATAGTTCGTAAAGACGCGGGACCATGTCTCACGCTCTGCCTCTTCCGTTCGATGATCGACGTTCGCCGTTGAATGTTCGATGTCGCTCGTGTTTTCAGCGCAACAAATTCCAGCCACTGACCAAGGCCTTGAGGCCGGCCATTTCGATAGATGGATCCACGCCAGTGCCCCACAACAGGCGCCCGTCATCGTGCTGGAGTTGGACATAGGCCGCGGCGCTGGCGTCAGAGCCACCCCGCACCGCGTGCGAGCGGTAATCGGTGACCTTGAAGTCTTTCAGGCCTACGCCTTCGAGGGCTTGCACAAAGGCGTTGATCGGGCCATTGCCCAGCCCTTCAATGCGCCGCTCCTCACCGCGCAGCAAGATGAGCGCCTTGCATTGGACCCGCCCACGCTCAATCGTGTGGTGTATCAATTCGTAATCCGTCACGTCCAGCGGGCTCGTCAGATTGACGAATTCTCGGAAAAACGCATCGCGGATTTCATCGACGGTCAGTTCGCGGCCGAGGCGGTCGGCCAAATCATAGATGCGTTTCCCCACTTGCGGGTGCATCGTCTTGGGCAAGTCAAACCCGTGTTCACGATCCAGCACGTAGGCGACGCCGCCCTTGCCGGACTGCGAGTTAATGCGGATGATCGCCTCGTACGAGCGCCCGATGTCTTGCGGATCAATCGTCAAATAAGGCACCCGCCACTGCACCGGCCCTGCTTCCAACTCGGCCGCCCGCAGGTCCAGTCCCTTTTTGATCGCATCTTGGTGCGAACCGGAAAACGCCGTGAACACTAACTCGCCAGCGTACGGCTGGCGCTCCGGCACGTTCAACCGCGTCACCCGCTCGTACACCGTGCGCAACGTTTGCAGATCAGAAAAATCCAGACCGGTTGGTATGCCATGACTATTGAGGTTGAGCGCGACGGTGACGATATCGAGGTTGCCGGTGCGTTCACCATTACCGAAGAGGGTACCTTCGACGCGGTCGGCACCAGCCATCAGGCCTAATTCGGTAGCGGCGACGCCTGTGCCGCGGTCATTGTGAGTGTGGAGGGAAACGATGAGTGAATCGCGCCGGGCAAGGTGGCGGCACATCCATTCGATCATGTCGGCGTGGACGTTGGGGGTGGTCCACTGGACGGTATCGGGCAAGTTGATGATCATTTTGCGCTCCGGTGTGGGTTGCCAGACGTCGATGACGCCGTTGCAGCATTCGAGGGCAAAATCCAGTTCGGTATCGGAAAACGACTCGGGTGAATACTGCAAGACCACCTCGGTTTCTGGCACACTCGGCACCAGGGCCTTGACCAATTCCGCGCCCTCGATGGCGATGCGTTTGATATCCTCGCGCGAGGCGTTGCCGAAGGTTACGCGGCGCTGCAGCGGCGAGGTTGAGTTATAGATATGCACGATGGCACGTTTGGCACCGGCGATCGCCTCAAAGCTGCGGCGTATCAGGTGTTCGCGGGTTTGCACCAGCACTTGCACCGTGACGTCATCCGGAATGCGTTGCTCATCAATCAATCGCCTCAGAAAATTAAACTCACTCTCCGCTGCGGACGGAAAACCCACCTCTATCTGCTTGAATCCCACCCGCACCAGCAAATCGAAAAATTCAAGCTTTTCCTCTACCGACATTGGCTGGGGTAACGCTTGGTTGCCATCGCGTAAATCCACCGAGCACCACTCCGGTGCTTGCGTCAGGGTTTGGTTAGGCCAACTGCGGTCGGGCAACGTGACTGCGGGAAACGGGCGATATTTGCTGAGGGATGACGGGTGCATAGGAAACGGGGTGGCGGGGAAGAAGAATATAGACCCAAGACCGCAAGGCGGCAAGACAACAAGACCACAACGCGGCAAGACAAGAGCAGACCTTTGGACTGCGCATGGAGCTTCTTTCTCTTGTCTTCTGTCTTAACGCGTCACCCCGCGTTGGGATGCTTCGATGAATTGGATAAGGTGGGCCACTTGCGGGTTGGCGGCGGCGTGGGTGGCCTTGAGTGAACTCAGCGCCATAGCCAGATTGATGTCCTTTTTCAGGAAGAGTTTCTTGTAGGCTGACTTGAGGGCGCGGATGTCTTCATCCGCAAAACCGCGACGCTGCAGGCCGATGAGGTTGAGCCCACGAGTAAGAGCGGGAATCCCGTCGACTATCATGAAGGGCGGCACGTCCTGCTGAATTTTGGTACATCCGCCGATGATCGCATGGCGACCAATGTGGCAAAATTGATGGACACCGGACAAGCCCGACAAGATGGCATAATCGTCCACGGTGACGTGACCGCCGAGGGTGGCATTGTTGGAAAGGATCAGGTGATCGCCGAGCTGACAGTCATGGGCGACGTGGGAATTGCAGAGGAAATAATTGTGCGAACCGATGCGTGTGGGAACCTCGGCCGTGGTGCCGCGATGGACGGTGCAGTGTTCGCGAAACACGTTGTGGTCCCCGATCTCCAGATACGTCGGCTCGCAGATATATTTGAGGTCCTGAGTCTTGCCTCCGATGAGGGTGAATGGAAAAAATTCGTTAGAGCAACCGATGTTGGAGCCGCCATCGATGATCACATGTGAGTGCAACACGCAATCATCGCCCAAGACCACCTGCGGACCGATCATGCAATAAGGCCCGACCCGGACGCTGGGTGCGAGAGTGGCTGACGGCGAAACGATGGCGGTGGGATGGATCACGCGCCAATCAGGCCGTAAACCGCCCGCCATGACGAGGTTTTTTTTGATACTATTGCGGACGACCCAGCGCTGCGATGGATTGCAGGCTAGACTTGCGGATACATTAGCAAGACTATTTGGCGGCGGGTGGAGACGCCTCGAGCAAGGCAGCGGCGGTAATATCGACAAAAGAACCCGGAGGACCCGCATAATGAATTTTGCGCTGGCCATCCAGAACATAAGCCAAGGGCCAGACACCAATGCGATACTCTTGAGCCAGATGGTTTTGTGGGTCGGAAAAATTGGGGAAGGTGATGAGGTCGGGCTGTTTTTGCATTTCGCGCAGACTGGCGGTGGAGTCGTTGTTGATGCCAATGACGGCGAAGGGCTTGGCGGCAAACTTTTTCGTCAGGGCGGTGGCCATTTCGAGTACGTGAGCGGCCTCTGGCAAGCCGCTGTTCCAGAACAACAGGACGACGACTTTACCTGAATTATTGGATAACTTCATGGGCAGCGAGCCTGAATCCACGCCGCTGAGATCGGGAGCCGTCCGCCCTTTAGTTAGAAAACGGATAATATAGAGTTCGTCTTCGGCAAGCTTGGCGACGGAAGTGCCGTGGATCTCCACCTCCGCGCTATCAATAATGGCCGTGCGCAGCAATGTGAGACGCTTGGACATCAAACCGGGATCATCACCTAGAAATTTAAGGCGCATGGCAATCGCCAGGGCCGCAACACCACGGACTTTTTTGTCGGCGTGGGAGGCTTGGATTTTTTCGAGCAATGCCAGCGAGCGCGGATCGTCGCTGGCGGCAAGGGCGAGGCAGAGCACCGGGAGTTTGGCAGGCTCGGCAACCGGGGCGGCAGGGCTCTGCAGGTGATAGGTCTCCACTGCCGCATAGATGGCCTTGATTTCCTCGGCAAAGGTCAAGCTGCTGCTGCCGTTGGGCTGGGTGCTGCGCAAGCCGGCAGCGATACCCAGATACCAGGCGGTTGGTTCGAGAGTCCAGGGTTCGCGCAGATCCGGGCTGATGACGGCCCACATTTGCTTGGCAGCGGTGGCAGGATCGGGGCGAGCAGCCAAAACTTTGGCGCGGGCTTCGGCGGTAGTGGCAGAGCGCATATCCTGTGCCCACTGGTCCAGTGCGAGTTGATAGGATTTTTCCACGCGTGCGGCGTCGGCGGGTGCGGCGCTGGCAGCGGGCAGTAGCGAAAACAACAACGAGGCGGCGAGGTGGAATGTGCGGTTCATGGCTTGGAAGAAAGCGGGAAAGGATAAAGGAAGAGAGACTGAAAATTTGGGAGAGGAGGCCGCCAATTACCCGCTATTTTTGCAAAAGTCTGCGGCGGCATGGCGAGCCCAGAGATCGGCGGCGAGGACGGCGGCGAGTGACGAGGACGGCTGGATGTCATGGGCGTCCATCGCGGCGGCCACACAACCCCAAATGCCGGGAAATGTAAGTTGCCCGTTGCGGAAAGCCGCCACCGCCACCTCATTGGCCGCGTTGAATACCGCCGGCAACGTGCCACCGCAATGACCGGCCCGCCGCGCCAATCCCAGTGCCGGAAATACGTCGTCGCGCGGTGCCTCAAACTCCAATTTGCCCAATGCCGCGAAATCCGGAGCCAGCAAGCCGCCAGCCACCCGATCCGGCCAGGTCAGCGCGTATTGGATAGGGAAACACATGTCGGTGCGGCTCAATTGGGCTAGCAGTGAGCCATCGCGGAATTCCACCATCGAGTGAATGATGCTTTGCGGGTGCACCAGCACGTCGATGCGATCCATGCCGATGCCAAACAACCAGCGTGCCTCGATCATTTCCAGGCCTTTATTGAAAAGCGTGGCGGAATCAATCGTGACCTTAGGCCCCATCTCCCAAGTCGGATGCCGCAGCGCTTGCGCCGGAGTCACCCGCGCCAAGTCCTCTGCGGGCAGGGCCCGGAACGGCCCGCCAGAAGCTGTTAGAACGAGCCGTGCCACCGCCTCTGCCCCGCCTCGCTGGCCGTCCAGGCATTGGAAAATCGCGTTATGCTCGCTATCGACAGGAATTAATTTCACGCCGTGGCGGGTCGCGGCGGAGGTGATGAGTTCTCCGGCCATGACCAGGATTTCCTTGGAAGCAATCGCCAGATCCTTGCCCGCCTCAATCGCCGCAAGCGCCGGCTGCAATCCCGCCGTCCCCACAATGGCCACCAGCACGATATCCGCCTCCGCCAGCGTGGCCAAGTGGACCAAGCCCTCCGCTCCTACGTGGACCTGCACGCCAGTGGGCAGCAAGGCCCGCAGTGCGGCCTCCTTGCTGGCGTCGTAGAGTGCCACCTGACGCACACCGGTGGCGCGTGCTTGTTGGGCGAGTTGCTCGATGCTGCCGGCCGCGGCGAGGCCGACGAGTTCGATGTGCCCGGCGAGTTGTGCCGCCACCTTGAGGGTGGAGCAACCGATCGAACCGGTGGACCCTAGCAGCACAACGCGGCGTTTGCGGGGCAAGCTCATTAGGCGGGAAGCAGCACCCATTGCAGATAGAAATAAAGCGCCGGGGCGGTGAAACAAATACTGTCGATCAAATCCAGCGCGCCGCCGATGCCCGGCAACATGCGACCGGAGTCCTTGGCTTGCAGGGCGCGTTTGACGACGCTCTCAGCCAAATCGCCGAGCACCGCCAGCGCCGACAACAACAACCCGAGGAAAATCACGTGGCCCCAACCGCCAAGCACCGCCAACTCCTGCGGCAAGGCAGCATACAAGCCGCAGCCTGCCAATTGCGAAAATACCAACGCCCCGCCCAGTCCTTCCCAGGTCTTGCCCGGGCTCACATGCGGGATAAGCTTGTGCCGCCCAATGAGCGAACCAACGATATACGCCCCCATGTCCGTAAACTTGGTCACCGCCAACAGCCACAACAGCAACACCGCCGCTGGCTGCGCCACCCTCCCGGTTCCTACTTGCCAGCCAGGTGCCAAAAATAATAGCTTCGCCGCAAAATTAAATAAAAACGCGATATAGATAAACCCGCACAGGGTGAGGGTCACTGCCACCAAGCTATCCGCCAAGCGGATTGGCCCGCGCATTTCCAAGATAAAGGCGCCGATGATTGCCAAGCAGACAGCGAAGAGATCCCAAGTGGCGAAGATACCGCCGGAATCCCGCAATAACCCCGCGTACAAAACCCCGCTATACCCCACCGCCAATGCCAGCCCAAAACGCGGAAAACTCCGCAACCCGGCAACCCGCAGCATCTGGTAATACTCGCGCGTGGCCACCACCGTCAGCAAGCCCAGCAAACCCAGATAGGCCCAACTCTGCATGCTCGCAAACGTCACTCCCACCATGCCCCACAACATCAGGGTACTGCCAGCCCGCCGCACAAATACACGGGCTTTCGAGGGGACAGCGGTAGGGGCTGAATCAGTCATGGCAGCGCGCCATCCAATCCCCTCCATCCCCTTATGGCAACTCATTCCGCGTTTTCCTGCGCAACCTTTTTCCCGCCACGCGGTTTCACGCATCCTGGAGACGCACATCCGGTCTCCTCTCCAATTACCCTATCGAACCAAACGTATCATCATGAAAGCACCTACCCTCATCACCCTCGCCACCTTGCTTGGCTCCAGCGCCTTTGTCGCCGCCCAAGACACCCCCGCCGCTCCTACCCGTCCCGCCCGCACCCCGCGTGCTCCTACCGCCGAACAAATCAAGGAATTCGATAAAAATGGCGATGGCAAGCTCGACGAAACCGAGATGAAAGCCATGCAGGATGCCCGCCGCGCCAAGTTTGCAGAAATGCAAAAAGCAATGCTCGAAAAATATGACGCTAACAAAAATGGCAAACTCGACCCCGAGGAAATCGCCAAAATGCGTGCCGATCGCGAAGCCGAAATGCTCAAAAAATACGACAAAGACGGCGACGGTAAACTCTCCGACGAAGAACTCAAAGCTATCCCCGCCAACGAACGCTTCATGGGCGGCCCCGGCGGCCCTGCTGGTCGTACCGGCGCTCGTCGTGGCGGCGCCCCCACCCCGCCTGCCGCCCCTGCCGCCCCTGCCGCCCCTGCCGCCCCTGCCGCCCCTGCCGCCCCTGCCGCCGATCCAGCCAAATAAGAACTCAGAACTCAGCGTTCGACCTCAAAACCGCCTCGCTGTCGGGCAAGTTGGCTTCCCTCTTTGATTCATCCTGGAGGGACGCCAGCCATTAGCCCGGGGGGGGCGAGGCCGCAACGCGGCCGAAAGCCCCGGGATTGAGAGCGCCATCGGAATCCGACCCTGGCAGGGGTCGCAGAAGATGCTTCTATTGAATCACGGTCCCGTATCTGGCACCCCTTCAGGCTTTCGCGTCAAGTTAAGGGTAAGCACGGCGGTGAACCTTGAATGCGCCCTCCTCAAGGAGAGGTGGCCTCCGGCTGCCATGGCCATGCGCAGTGCAAAACGAGCCGCCTAGCGACCGTCTCTTGCGCACCTCATGGGCAAATGGGGGCACGATGCCAAACCCTGCCGACATCGTGCCCAATACTGTCGGGTTAGCGCATGCTTTCGTTACAGAAGACTCCGGGCAGGATGCCCGGGCCACGTGGTGCGGGCATCCTGCCCGCCGCCTCTTCTTCATTCCTGCCACTGCATGAACAAACCTGACCGTATTGGGCATCGTGCCGGCGCTCCCCAAGCCGGCACGATATCGGCGCCCCCCGCTGAAGAGATTCGGAAAAAACCCTGAAAAATTCGTATTTACCGCTTGACCAAAGGCCGGATACCAGCGAAGGTGGGGACTGAGATTCGCAGTGAACTTCAACAGAAAAGCAATCCATGTCAGAAGCCGCCATGACCCAGATTAAGGACAGCAGCGCCAATCCAGCTCCCCTCGGGCTACTGGCCTTCGGCATGACCACGGTGTTGCTCAACCTACACAATGCAGGCTATTATGAACTCAATAGCATGATCCTGGCGATGGGGATTTTTTATGGCGGCAGCGCCCAAGTCATTGCCGGCATCATGGAATGGAAAAAGGGCAATACCTTCGCCACCACTGCCTTCATTTCATACGGCATGTTCTGGCTCACCCTCGTCGCCTTGATCGTGCTGCCGAAAATGGGCTTGGCCAGCGCCACCGACGAAACCGCGAAAGCGGCTTATCTGGCGGTGTGGGGGCTCTTCACGGCAGTTATGTTTGTCGGCACGCTGCACCTCAGCCGCGCGCTTCAATTTGTCTTCTTGTCTCTAACAATCTTATTCTTCCTGCTAGCTTACGGGGACCTCAGCGGCGCGGGTTCTACCTACAAGCACCTGACCGGCTACGAAGGAATCATCTGTGGCCTCTCCGCAATCTACACCGGCCTCGCCCAAGTCCTCAACGAACTCGCCGGGAAAACCGTGCTACCGCTAGGCTTGGTGAGCAAATAGCCGTTATCTAACACTTCACCTCGGCGATCATCGCCAGGATATTGGCTACGGGGGTACCGGCTTGCACATTGTGGCAAGAACAGCAGATATAGCCACCGTCGCGGCCCAGGGTGTCGATGCAGGTACGGGTTTCCCGCCGGACATCCTCGGCGCTGCCGAAGGGCAGGATGTGCTGGTTATCGATGCCGCCGTGGAAAACAACTTGCGAGCCGAAATCGCGTTGGAGAGCGGCGCGCTCCATGCCGGGGCAGATATGTTGGATCGGGTTAAGGACATCCACGCCGCAAGCGAGGATTTGCGGCAACAGTGGCCGCACCGCACCATCACTGTGATAGAGGACTTTCTTGCCATGGCTGTGAATCAAGTCGCACCAGTTTTGCAGACGGGCGCGGAAGTGGCGGTCCCAAGCGACTGGGCTCAGCAGCAGGCTTTCCTGGGTTCCCATGTCGTCGCTGATGAACACCAAGTCGATGAGATCCCCCATCTCAGTTAGATAACGCTCGAGCATCTCCGTCTGGATCGCGTCGATGCGCTCCAACGTGGCCTCAAGAAAATCGGGCTCGGCCACCACATCCATCAGCGCGTTTTCCAGCCCGCGCATCTGGCAGTAGATCTCGAAATGCGAGACCCACGGGCCGATGGTGGCGAAGTGGAACGAGCGGGCCTCACGGGCCCACGCCTTGGCCCCGGCGTAATCAAAGTTAGCCGGATCCGGCCACGACGGATAGGCGGCGAGCTGGGCCGCAGTGTCAAACTCAGCGAGTGGCGGGGTTCCAAATTCTTGATAGGTGGCGGGTCCGGCCTGGATCATCCGGGTCGGCACGCCCCACATCGTGTGGCCGCTGCCTTCGTTAGGATCAAAGCGACCGCCACCATAACCGGGAAACACCCACACAATCTTGTCGAGGCCGAGCGCATGATAGACCGCGAGTTCATCGCGGTGGCCGAGGTGATTGCGCAGTGCTAGGAGTACTTCCGGGGTGACCCACAAGTCCACCGGCGTGCGGTCGGTGGGCTGGCGCTCGAGGGTGCTTAGAATCCGTTCTCTGGGTGTCATGATTAGCTGCGAGGTTGGTAATTGATGCGGGTCAGGGCTGTTGTAGGAGTTTTATTTTACGGGCGAGCGCGGCGGCCTTGTCGGGCTGCTTGGCAGCTTCGTAAGCCCGGTGCAATCCCTGCATGGCCTCAAGGTCATTAGGAAACGCCAACAGAGCGTCGCCAAACGCCTCGATCGCTGCATCCGGCTGATTTTCCGTTAGGTAATAATCCCCGAGGCGACCAGACATGGGAGAAAGCACCACCGGCGTATATAGCAACACCGCCGGTCGCTGGCGATCCGCCGCAGCCCGAAACCAATTGTAGGCAGAGCCGCGCAAGTTAGCGGGACCGGCTAGGGCGAGACGGCCACGGTTTTCATTGGCGAGCAATTCGATCGAGTGAAACGAGCGTGCCCAAGCTGAGCGCTCGCCGCCCTGGGCGGCAGCTTCTTGGGCCTTGGCCATTTGCTCGCCGTGGAATGTCAGGGCGGCGGCGGTTTTTCTGGCTTCGTCCAGATTGCCTTCCTCGATCAAGCGGCGCATTTCCAGCGCGACGCGCAAGCCGTCAATCCCCCAATAGGCCAGGCATTCATCATGATAGGGTTTGATTGCGGCGGGCTTGGGCAGAGCTGCCAGGGCCAGCGCGGCATCGCCGGGTTTGCCGCGGCGCATGAGCAAGCGAGCCGGCAACGTCGTAGCCTCCCACAGCATCATCCGCACCCCTGCGGACGAGGCACGAGCCACCGGCAGCGGCTTGTCTGCCAAGCGTTTCGCGGCGGTTAGAGCGGCATCAAACTCCCCCTGTGAAGCCAGCGCCACCGCACGGTAACACTCAGCTTTGACCCAATCGGGACAATCAGCGAAGGTTGTTTTATTAGCTTTAATCCACTCCTCGAACAATTTGGACGCCAGTCCGAAGGCGGCAGTCGCCGCGGCGTGGTTGCCGCAGCGCCATTCGTAGTGGCCCAAGAGATGGCAATACGGGGCATAATTCGGCATCATTGAGCAGAGTTTGCGAGCAGCCTCCAGCGAAGGCGTCAGGTCGGAGGCCTCGGCGCGGATGAGCAACAGGGCATTGAGTGGCAACGGACTAACAGGATGAGCTTTGACCAAAGCACTCAATTCGTCCTCAGCCTGTTGCTGGGGAAGCGTGGCCGACCCGGTCTCATCGTAGCCGCCGCGGCCAAACAACGCGGCCAACACCGCTGCTTGCATATCATTGGGAAATTTTTTAGCGACCTTATGGAAAGCGGACGCAGCGGACACGGGACCTTCCTCCAAGTATTTGACCAAGCCATAGACATAGCCGCGTTCGAGGTCGCTGCCGAGCCCTTGGTCCAACAAATCGAGCATACGTTCCACCGCGGCATTGCGGGCCTTGCCCGTGGGGGGTGTGGGCACCAGCAGAGCCATGGCCATGCCCCAATGGGCGAGCAAGCAATCTGGGTCGGCACGCATGGCGACAGCGAAATGGCGGCTGGCCTCAAATTCCCAGCCGGCGTTGAGATGATTGAGGCCTTGAATAACGGCGGCCTGCGCCTCATCGGTGGCGGCGCTTACCGCTATGGCGATACCACCGGGAAACTCCCTTGGCGACGGCGCTCCCAGTGCCTTGACCGCCGCCGGGATGGCGTCGTCAAGGGCGGGGGCGTCTTTACCGAGGACGCAGTTACAAAGCCCGACAGCCAAACCCATTGCGATCCATTTGCTCATGCGCCGACCCTTCCACAGGAGCGCCTCAGCGCCAAGTGAAAAAGACACAGATCAATCCGCTTGCAGGAATGGATATCTATAATCGGTGGGGGAGATGAGGGTTTCCTTGATGGTGCGCGGCGAAACCCAGCGCAACAAATTAATTTTGGCACCGGCCTTGTCATTGGTGCCACTGCCGCGAGCGCCGCCAAACGGTTGCTGACCGACGACGGCACCAGTGCACTTGTCGTTGATGTAGAAATTGCCGGCGGAGTTGCTGAGTTTGCGAGTGGCCAATTCGATGGCATAGCGATCCTGGGCGAGAATGGCCCCGGTGAGGGCATAGATAGAAGTGGTATCGATTAATTCCAATGTTTGCTCGAACTCATTCTCAGCATAGACGAACACCGTCAACACCGGACCGAACAACTCCTCGCTCATGGTCACGTAACGGGGATTGGTGGTGACTAATATGGTGGGCTCGATGAAGTAACCCTGGCTCTTGTCATAGTTCCCACCGGCAATGATTTCCACCTCGTCGGACAGGCGCGCGGCCTCAATGTAACTCACCAACTTATCAAAGCTTTTCTCGTCGATAACCGCATTGATAAAGTTGGTGAAATCCTCCGTCGGGCCCATCTTCATGTCCTTCAAATCTGCCAGCACATATCCTTTTACCTCATCCCACAAATTGCTAGGGATATAGGCGCGGGAGGCGGCCGAGCATTTCTGGCCTTGGTACTCGAAAGCGCCCCGGGCCATAGCTACGGCGACGGCCTTTGGATCGGCGGACAAATGCGCTGCGATAAAATCCTTGCCACCGGTTTCCCCGACAATCCGCGGGTAGGAACGGTAGTTATGTATATTATTGCCAATCGCCTGCCAGATACTCTGGAACACTTCCGTGCTGCCGGTGAAGTGAATCCCCGCGAAATCCTTGTGCTTGAAAATAACCTCCGCAGCATCCGGTCCACTCGGATAAATCAGATTGATCACCCCCGCCGGCACCCCGGCCTGCTGGAACACCTCCATCAATACATTCGCGGCATACACCTGGGTGTTGCTCGGTTTCCACACCACCACATTGCCCATCATCGCGCAACTGGTTGGTAAATTACCCGCGATGGCGGTAAAATTGAACGGCGTGAGAGCATAAACAAATCCCTCTAGCGGCCGCCACTCCAACCGGTTCCACACACCTGGCCCGGAGATGGGCTGCTCGGCGTATATCTCGGTCATGTACTGGACATTGAAGCGGAGGAAATCCGCTAGTTCGCAGGCGCTGTCGATTTCCGCTTGGAAGGCATTTTTGCTTTGGCCGAGCATGGTTGCGGCATTCACCTTAGCGCGATACGGGCCAGCGATCAATTCGGCGGCCTTGAGGAAGACACTGGCGCGATGTTCCCAACTTAGGGCGACCCAGGAGGCTTTGGCCGCCAATGCCGCGTCGATTGCCTGGCTGACGTGGGACTTATCGCTCTTATGGAAATGGCCCAGGGTATGGCGGTGATCATGCGGAGGAGCGAGGCGGATCAAGTTACCACTGCGCACCTGGTGGTGGCCGATATACATGGGAATGTCCAATTCCTTGCCACGCAATTCCTGGAGCATGGCCTGCAATTCCTTGCGCTCCGCGCTACCGGGAGCATAACTCTTCATGGGTTCATTCACCGCAACCGGTACTTTATAGATTCCTTTTGGCATGTTGGTAGTTTGTTGAGTAGGGCGGTAAAGCCGCATTGAAAAATCAGACCATCTCCCTCCTATTGCGCTGGAAGCCAACCCCAGTAGGTGACTTTGCATCAGCAAGAGCCACGCTGCGGAGCGGACCCCAGGAGCGTGACGCATGGGAGAAAGTCCTCGCCGATGAGGATGACTATCGGATGCGCAGTGCCAAGCAATTTCTCGGGATTTTTTCCGCTTTGCGGCGGCGAGCCGGGACAAGTTACGGAGCGCTGGCTTCAGCCGGCGTGTATCGGCTTGCCACGGTAGCCCGGCTTGCCCGACTGGAGATGAGACAGCCAATGAGTGGAGTGCGGCGCGAAAGGCGCTGAGAAGTCCACGCTTCCCCCTGCGGGATGATGTGCTAGCGTCCCCCGGTGGGTTGTGTACGCGCCCCGGATACTGCTTCACCCAACGTCAATTGATAGACAATGCACCACGAGCCACCCATCAATCCCAAGCGCCCGAGGCGACGGCTAAATCGCCGGCTCAAGGCGGCGGGTGCTACGGTGGTGGCAATTTTATGGGTATGGGTTTGGCTGCCGCGGCCGCAGATCTACCCGCCGGATAGCGGGTGGTCTCGGGTCGTGCGCGATCGCAATGGATGCTTGTTGCACATAGCCGCGGCGGCGGATGGCAGATACCGTGTGTGGACGCCGCTTGCCGGAGTGAGTCCGCATTGGGTGCAAGCCACCCTGCACAAGGAGGATCGCTGGTTCCGCTGGCATCCCGGCATCAATCCGCTCGCGCTTCTGCGTGCCATCGGCGGGGCGGTTAGGCGAAACACTACTGGCGGGGCCTCCACCATCACGATGCAAGTGGCCCGCTTGCGCTGGCATTTGGAAACCCGCAGTATAACCGGTAAGCTAGAGCAAATCGGCCGCGCCCTGCAACTTGAGCGCCATTACTCGAAAGACCAAATACTGGAGGCCTACTTCAACCTCGCGCCATTTGGTGGCAACGTCGAAGGAGCAGGGGCCGCCGCCTACTTGTGGTGCGGTCGCGACGCCATGCACATCAACCAGCGTGAGGCCATCGCCCTGAGTGTCATTCCCCAAAGCCCGTCCACCCGCCAGCCGGGCCACCCGCACGATGCCCCGCACATCGCAGCCGCCCAAGGCCGCCTCGCGACCATGTTAGAAAAGCATGCCGACCTGCGCGTGGACCCACTGGCGGGGCAATTCACGCTGACCCCGCCGGGCCCGCCGCCGCACGAGGCGCCTCACTTGTGCCGGCGCCTGCTGCAAGCCAGCGCCGCACGTGAAATTGTCAGCACTCTGGAACTGGCGATGCAACAGCAACTCGAGCGTGGCATCAGTGCGCACATTCAGCGCACCCGCGACGAAGGCATTGTCAATGCCTGTGCCATGCTCGTCCACGCGCCGTCGCGCGAGGTGCTCGCCTATGTAGGCTCAGCGGATTATGCTGATCGGGAAATTTGCGGCATGGTGGATGGGCTGCGTGCGCGGCGCTCGCCCGGATCCACCTTGAAACCGTTTGTCTATGGTCTGGCGCTCGATCAGGGGTTGATTCATTCCCGCAGCTTGCTCTGCGATGGACCCATGGGTTTTAACGACTATAACCCGGAAAATTTTGAGGGGGAATTTCTAGGACCGATTCATGCCAACGACGCATTGGTGCGCAGTCGCAATATTCCTGCCGTAGCGCTGGCCAACCGGCTTGAAGCAGGCTCTCTCTATCGGTTTTTGCAAGACAGCGGGGTCAATCTATCAAAACCAGCTGGTTACTACGGATTGGCGCTCGCGCTCGGGGGGTGTGGCATTTCGCCGGTCCAACTGGCGGCGCTGTATTGCGGGCTGGCGGACGATGGCCAAGCACGACCCATGGTTTTTAGGCGGAGCAGGGCACAAGAGGTTGCCGCGGAGCCGCCCAATACCCGCCCGCTGATATCGGCAGCCGCACGATTTCTGATTCTGGAAATGCTACGAGGCGGAAGCGACTTGGGGCCGGAATTTGGCTTTGCGCGCACCGATCCTGGAGTTGCGTGGAAAACGGGCACCTCCCACGGATTTCGCGATGCATGGGCGGTGGGCGTGCGGGGGGATTATGTGTTACTCGTGTGGCTCGGTAATTTCAGTGGCCGCGGCAACAATGCCCTAGTTGCCAGACACTGTGCCGCCCCCTTGTTGTTTGATCTGTTCTCCCGCTTGAGCTTGCCTGATAAATCTAACTCGCCCCCACCTGGCGTACGTCAGGTGGACTTGTGCGCCATCTCCGGCGAGTTGCCAGGCCCGTGGTGCAAACAATCCGCCACCGGCTGGTTCATCCCGGGCGTTTCTCCCATCGGCTTATGCCAATTGCACCGCAGCATCCTGGTGGATGGCAATACCGGCAAACGGGTGGCCAGCGACGACGGCCGCCCCGGCTTGCTGCACGAGGTTCATGAATTTTGGCCGCCCGATCAATTGGAATTATTCCGCAAGGCCGGCCTCCCACGCCGCGTCCCACCCGAACCAGAAACCGATACCGACACCTTGCTCGGCCTCGATCCCGGCCATGCCCCCGTCATCACTGCCCCATTGCACGGCCGGACCTATCAATTAGATGACAACTCGGCCGATTCCGGCATTCAATTGCAAGCCCGTGCCACGCCCGGAGTGAGCCGCTTGTATTGGTTTGACGGCGAGGCATTCCTCGGTTCCTGCGCCCCGGCGGACAGCCTATCCTGGCAAGCGCGACCCGGCGACCACCGTCTGCGCGTACTCGACGATCACGGGCGCAGCCGCGATACAATCATACGAGTGCGGCGAGGCGAGTGAGTTTTTTGGCACGGATGAAGCATGTACGGAGCGGTGCCAGGCTCGGTACATGCTTCATCCGCCGTACTCCCGGCTGCCTCCACGCGTTTCCGGTTGCCGATGGCACAGGAGCGGTTTAACATACCGCCCCCCCTGCCGCAGCACCTCAAGCGACCCCACTGACCTATTAGGAGTACCCCAGCCATGAAATCCCAACCCGCCCACGAAATCCGCGTATTCGCCCCAGCCACCGTCGCCAATGTGGCCTGCGGCTATGACGTACTTGGCTTTGCCATCGACTCGCCCGGCGACGAAGTCGTCGTCAGGCATTCGGAAACCCCCGGCTTTCGTATCACCCAAATCACCGGTGACGAGGGCAAACTGCCGCTCGACCCCGAACGCAACACCGCCGGAGTAGCCGCCATGGATTTGCTCCGTCACCTAGGAATGAGCGACCGCGGTATTGAAATGGAAATCCACAAAAAAATGCCATTTGGCAGCGGGCTGGGATCCTCTGCGGCGAGCGCGGTGGCCGGTGCTTTTGCCGTCAATACGCTGATCGGCGAGCCACTCACCAAACAACAATTGCTGCCCTTTGCGATGGCGGGCGAGGCCTCGGCCGACGGTGCCTGGCACGCCGACAATGTGGCGCCATGCCTGTTGGGAGGGATTGTTTTTATCCGCTCCAACGACGAACTCGACGTCGCCTGCATCCCCTCACCCGCCAACTTGTGGGTCGCCGTGGTCCACCCGGATATTGAAATTTTAACAAAAGTCGCACGGGAAATTCTGCCCCGTGAAATCCCCCTGATCAACGCGACCCAGCAAATCGGCAACCTCGGGGGCTTGCTCTGCGGCCTCATCCAAGAGGATTACGGTCTGATCAGCCGCTCGATTCATGATGTGATCGCCGAGCCGCGCCGCCAAAAGCTCATTCCCGATTTCTACCGCGCCAAGCGTGCCGCAATGGCCGCCGGGGCCCTCGGATTCTCTATCTCCGGTGCTGGCCCGAGCGTGTTTGCCTTGTGTGAAGGCGAAGCCACCGCCCGCAAGGCCGGCGACGCCATTTCCAAAGTGTTCACGGCCGTGCCCTTGCCTAATCAAATCTACGTGTCCCGGATCAATCCCCGCGGCGTCCACGTGATCTGAACTCCCCCGCCCCCATGCGCTTTGTAAGTACCAACGATGCCGCCCACCGCGTCCCGCTCAAACAGGCGGTGCTCGCGTCGCTGCCGCCAGACAACGGCCTCTATCTGCCAGAGCGCTTGCCGCGGCTGGACGCCGGTTTCTGGGGCACTTGGCGGGATCTAACATTCCAAGAAATTGGCTACCAAGTGGCGCAAGCATTTTTTGGTGAGGACGTGCCAGAGGATGCCTTGCGAGCCATCGTTAACGATGCGCTCACCTTTGACGCGCCCCTGGTGGAGGTGGCACCCGGGCAATACGTATTGGAGCTATTTCATGGCCCCACGCTTGCCTTCAAGGACTTTGGGGCGCGTTTCATGGCACGGCTCATGAGCTGGCTCACCCGCGACAACGAGCGCCTGCTCACCGTACTGGTGGCCACCTCCGGCGATACCGGCGGTGCCGTCGCCCACGCCTTCCACGGCGTGCCTGCCATCCGCGTGGTCATCCTCTATCCGCGCGGCAAAGTCAGCGGACTCCAAGAAAAACAACTCACCACCTTGGGCGGCAACATCACCGCGTTGGAAGTCGATGGTTCATTCGACGATTGCCAGAGGCTGGTCAAGGCCGCCTTATTAGATCCCGATCTGGCAGAGCGCCTGCCGCTGACCTCCGCCAACTCGATAAACATATCGCGGCTCGTGCCGCAGATTTTCTACTACATTCATAGTGCCAGACACCTGCCTACGGGTGTCGCCCCGGTGTTTGTCGTGCCATCCGGCAACCTCGGCAACCTCACCGCCGGCTTGCTCGCCGAGCGCCTCGGCCTCACAGTGGAGCATTTCCTCGCCGCCAATAACCGCAACGATGTGCTCACCACCTATCTGGCGGGCCAAGCATACACCCCGCGCCCCAGCCAGCCCACCCTCTCCAGCGCCATGGATGTAGGCGCCCCATCAAATATTGCCCGCCTGCTCGCCTTGTTCGAGCATGAGCGCAGCGCGATGTGCCGCCGCATCAGCGGTTGTTCGGTGAGTGACGAGGACACCCTAACCACCATCCGCGAGGTGGCAGCTAACTCTAACTATCAACTCGACCCGCATGGAGCCGTCGGTTGGTGTGCCGCGCGGCAATGGAAGCATCACCATCCGCAAGCAGCCACCGTGGTGCTAGCCACCGCCCACCCCGCCAAATTTCCAGAAACCCTCGATCGAGTGCTCGGCCCCGGTCAAGTCCCCATTCCCGAGCGCCTCGCCTGCCTGGCCGACAAAACGAAATGCGCGATTCCGATGGCGGCCGATACAGCGGAGTTTTTCGCCTGGCTGCGGCACTTGCCATAAAAGAATGGCGGGCTACCAAAGGTTTGGGTATGGATAAAATCCCCTCCGGCAACCCGCCATCATTACAGATACAGATACAGATACAGATACAGATACAATTACAGACGTTATACCTAGTGCAAACACCGTGCCAAAGTTAGAAGATTTTATTTTTCTATTGGTACCAAAGGGATAGGAGTCATTAGAGCCGAAATATGATAGATTTGCTAGTGGGCAATACTTGCAGGGATTGCGCAAATCATGCAGACCGATGCAGGATTTCCTAACAGAAGTTGATGGGGAGGGTTATTTAGCGGTGTACTTGGCGAGCATATTATAGACCGTGCGTTCGGCGACGCCGAGTTCACGAGCGGTGCGAGCCTTGTTATTACCGTTGCGCTGGTATGCCTCAAGGAATGCCTGGCGGGCCATATCATCGAGCGAGCGCCCAACGACGGATGGCAATGCTGCGGGCACGTGACTGGGGCCGTCGAGCAAGGGGGCCACATCGCGTTCATCGAGTTGCGAGGAATTGGCGAAAGCGGTGGCGCGCTCGAGCACATTTTCGAGTTGCCGGATATTGCCTGGCCAAGATTGGGATTTCAACATTTTGACAGCTGGGGTAGTGGCCGTCCAGAGTTCCTTGCCGCGTTTACGGGCGATGCGCTCGAGGATAGAGCGGATGAGATCGGGAAGATCTTCGAGTCGCTCGCGCAGAGGCGGCAAGCGCAATTCCAGCACGTCGAGGCGGTAGTAGAGGTCCTCGCGGAAACTGCCTTGTGCGACCCGCGCCCGCAGATCGGTGTTGGTGGCAGCAATGACGCGGGCAGAGGTGCGCAACATCCGGTTGCCTCCCACCCGGAAAAACTCCTGGTCTTGCAGCACAGTAAGCAGTTTAGGCTGGAGTTCGCCGGGCAGATCGCCGATTTCATCGAGGAAAATCGTCCCTTTGCTGGCTTGCTCGAAACGTCCTTCCCTGAGGGTGGTGGCACCGGTGAAGGCACCGCGTTCGTGGCCGAACAATTCGGATTCGAGCAACTCGCGAGGCAAGGCCGGGCAACTGACGGGAATGAAAGGTTCGGAGGCGCGCTGGCTGAGGCGGTGGATTTCGCGAGCGATGAAGGTTTTGCCGGTACCGCTTTCACCGGTGAGCAGCAAGGTGACGTCAAGTTGAGCCGCCTTTTTCATCTGCTGGTACAATCCGCGCATGCTCTGGCTGCGGGCGTGTTCGAGCACCCCGCTGGAGCGCGTGACCGAACCGCCGCCACGAATCGCTTCCGCGCTGGAACTCTGGCGCCGCAAGCGGCAGGCCTCCTGAATCACCCCAAAGAGCCGCTCCAATTCAAAAGGCTTGGTTAGGTAATCATCCGCTCCAGCCCGCAGCGCCCGCACCGCTGTTTCCGCGTCATTGAAGCCGGTAAGCATCACCACCGGCACGTCTGGCTGAATTTTGCGCAATCGCTCCAGTACCTGGATCCCTTCGCCATCCGGCAACCCGTGGTCGAGCACCACGGCCTTGATGCCCGCGTTGAGCTGAAGACACGCTTCGGCTGCGGTTCCTGCCGTCACCGGTTGCCACCCGCGGCTCTTCGCCGCTAAGACTAGCAAATTCCGTATGGCGTCATCATCATCTACTAGCAAAATATTGGGTGGGGACTCGGAAGCGGGCATTGTAAAATTGCTATAGTTAGCGGCGGACGAATAGCTAAGACAACAAGGCAACCATGGCAAGCATGATTCTCCTCCCTAGCTAAATAAGATTACGCGCACTAACCAGCCGTCGGGCATGTGAGGCCATCAAATTGGCAGGGTTTGGCGGTGACTCGCGCTATCCCTGCCAACACGGTAATTGTGCCATTTGGTCATACTGGTCCACCAACCGGCACGCAACACCGCTACTTGCACCACCGCCACCAGCAACCCTAACACGGCCACCGGCAACCAGTTAGATGGCAGCCACTCAATTTCAAACAACCAGACGAGGGACACCGCCACCATGCCGTGCAGCAAGGCAGTGACACACCATACAATCTTGCCGGCTTTTAAAGGGACCAAGGCGACGAAATAACTCACACCCATTGCGCCCACCAACACGCCGATGCCGCTGAGAGCAGCGGGCACAACAGAATTAGGCGTAGTTAGGCCCAACTTAGTGGCGAACATCACAGGGAAAGCCACCAGCAGCAAACCAACGAGAACATTGACCGAGCCCAGCAAGATGCTCCAGATTTTGACTGCTTGGACCTTGCTGCGGATAATTTGCTCATTGCGTTCGTGGAAACTCATCGGAGGTATGGTGGTTTGTTATTCTACTTGCAGAATCCGCGCCAATTTCATGCAATTCAAAAATCCCCTTGGTATCAAAGGGTTGAAGCCGATTGCCAGCTGGCCAGAACCTGTAGTTAGACCTGCAAAGATTGCAGATGACATCCAATTTTGCAGGACTAACCGGACGCTGCGGCGTCCTCACCGGGGCAAGTTAATTCGAAGGTTGAACGGTAATGATGTGAGACTGCGGGGCAGCAGGCAGATGGCACCAGAAAGTGCTGCCCACGCCGGGCTCGCTGGCCACGCCGATGCGACCGCCCTGGGCCTCAACCGCCAATTTACAAAAGGCGAGGCCCAAGCCGCTGGAGGCACAAAATTTACCGGGTGGCTGGCGGAGCCTGCCGAATTTCTCGAATATGCGTAACTGATCCTCAGCGGCGATACCCGGGCCGCGGTCGCGCACCCAGAGGCAGACGCCGCCGTCGATGCTCACGGCGCCGAGTTCGATGGGGCCGCTATCGGGCGCATACTTCAAGGCATTGGCGAGCAAGTTGGCGACGATGCGCACGGTTACATCCAAGTCGCAGAGTAGGAGCGGGCAATCTGCGCCGATATGTTCGTCAATGCTGTGGGAGTTGGTCGGATCGAGCGCCTGGGCGCAGGCCACGCAAAAAACCTCAGCAACCGCCACGGCCACGGGTCGCAGAGGGATACCCGTGCTCTCGATACGGCTCAGATCGACCACGGTGGACACCATCCGGCTGAGCATGCGTACGCCTCTGGCTGCCGCTTGCAGGCTTTCGCGCAGCTCAGCGGGCGCTTGGGCAATACCGTCGGCGAGGATCTCGAGGTGGCCGCCGATCACTTGCAAGGGGCTGCGCATATCATGGACCAGCATGTGAGTGAGCAAATCGCGGTGGCGCTCAAGCAACTGCAAGCGGGCATGCTCGGCAGCGAGTTGGAGATAGGTGCCGCGCAAAGCGACATGGGTGCGCACCCGGGCCAGCACCTCGGGTTTACGAAAGGGTTTGGCGATATAATCGACGCCGCCACATTCCAAGGCTGCGGCGATATCCTCGGCGGCGGAAAGGGCACTGATGAAAAGAATCGGGATATCCCGCAACCCCTCATCCTCCTTGAAGCACCGACACACCTCATGACCATCGAGCCCGGGCATACGCACGTCGAGCAACACCAGATCCGGGGCTTGATGGCGAGCGGCGGCCAGCGCCAATTCCCCGCGCGGAAAGGCCGACACGAGGTATCCCGCCTGAGTCAACAGGGCTTCGAGAACATTCAAGTTCTCTGGCTCATCATCCACGATCATGATGTTCGCCGCAGGCTTTTCTTCATTCATAAATCATCTCCTTTCACCGCATCGAGCATGGCACCGAGCCGCTCATAGGCGTAGGCGTTGACCAAGCCAGCAAGTTGCGCGGCGATCTCAGGCTGGGTGAGGGCGAGTTGGGCGAGCAACTCGCGCAAATGCCGGATATCGCCGCGGCGCAGCGCCTCGCCGAGCAAACGGCGCAACTCTGGCGGCAAGGCTGCCAGGGTCGCGGATTCGAGAGGAGCCCCGGCAGGCTCGCCGATGTGTTGATAGGTATAACTGGCAGCGGTGAGGCGGCCAATCTCCGCTAAGAGTTCCTCCCGCCACACGGGCTTGGAAACAAAACCGTCAGCCCCGGCATCCTGCGCCTGTGTCTTATCCTCCGCCGCTCCGCTGGCCGTCACCATCAGCACCCGCAGCGAGTCACCGCCGGGCAACTCACGCAGCCGGCGGATTGTCTCAAAGCCATCGAGCCCCGGCATGTGGCGGTCCATGAGCACCAAATCCACCCGATCGCCATGGGCCAGACGCTGCAGGGCGAGTGCCCCACCCTCCGCCACTTCGACGACAAACCCCACAGTGGTGAGCATCTCGGCGAGCATCTCGCGGTTGGGCTGATCGTCGTCGACCACCAAAATACGCCGTTCGGGCTGGGGTGTGGCGAGGCCTAGCACTTTTGGCTGTTGGAGTGACTCACAGCTATGGCACGCCTCCTGCAAGCCAAAGGTGACCCGGAAACAACTGCCCTTGCCAGGGTGGCTGGTGACGGTGACGTCGCCGCCGAGAGCCCGGGCATAGCGGCGGCTCAAGGGCAAGCCGAGGCCAGTGCCTTTACCGCTGAGGCGGCCGTCTTCGGCTTGCTCGAACACCTCGAAGATGCGTATCAAATCAGCTTTCTCAATACCACAGCCACTATCCTCGACGTCCACGGCGAGCAGCGGCAAGCCGGGCTTGGTGCCTGCCACCACGCAGGCCGTCATGCGCACGCCGCCACGGTTGGTGAATTTGAAGGCATTGCCGACGAGGTTGATGAGGATTTGGCGCACCTTGCCTTGGTCGCTGTGGATGAATCGTGGGACATTTTGACAGTGAGACAGCTCCAGCGCCAAGCCCGGGGCATCAGGTTGACGAACAAACATCAGGCGCACATCCTCCAGTAACCGATAGAAATCAAAATCGTCCAGCGTGAGCGTCAGCGGCTGGGAATCACTGCGCACCAATTCGAGTAAATCCGTGACCAAAGTGAGCAGATGCTCGCCGCTGCGGTTGATCGCACTGAAACGCACCCCTTTCACGCAATTTCGGCACTCCAGTTCCATCAGTTGGGAATAGCCGAGGATGGCGTTGAGAGGAGTGCGGATTTCGTGCGACATATTGGCCAGGAACAGGCTTTTAGCTTGAACAGCAGCCTGGGCGGCGACGTTGGCTTTGGTGAGGCGAAGCTGCAACTCGCGTGCCTCTACTTCCATGGTGCGGCGGGCTTCGAAGTTGGCGTAGAGTTCGGCCAGCACGCCCAGCAGTGCCTCTTCCTCGGGGCGCCAAATTCGCTCGCGGCCCAGGTTTTCGAAGCTGAGGAAGCCCCAACAAGTACCATCGTGTCTGAGCGGATGGCTGACGAGGGAACGGATTCCGCGCTCCTCGAATCTCTGCCGCAGCGGGCTGGTGACTGGCAATGCGTCAACACTCGGAACACTCAGCAACTCGCCCCGCAAGTGCGCCGCTACGCCGTCGGAGATTTTGTCAATAGCGACTTCCTGCGAATCGTTGATGGTGGATTCCACGCCTGGCGCACACCACTCATGGGTGTTGGAAAACGTCTCCGCAGCTAAGTTATAGGAAAACAATTTAGCACGATCCACCCCGATGAGCCGGCCCATGATAGCCAGCGACTCGTTGATGGCGGCATCCTGCGCCTCCAGCGGCACGTGAGAAGATTGGGAGGAGCCGCAATCGTTTCATCTCGTACTTCTTCAGCGAGGATGGCAAGGCCGCCGATGCCTACATCGCGAGCCGGTTCGGCGTGACGCACACCCAAGTCTTAACCATTGAGGAGTTCAATGAAATG
>JBAXOP010000050.1:0-23377 GCA_037133195.1 Verrucomicrobiota bacterium
TGTCGGCACCATTCATGACATAAGCCAACACCTCGCGACGGGCGCTTTCCACTAACACATCGATGTCGCTGCGCACCACCAGCGTGGTGGCCTGCCAGTCGTCGCCCTCCACCCGTACGATGCACGCGCCGGACTTGCCCGCCGCAAAATCAATCGGGATTTCCTGTTGGATCGAACGGAAGCGTGCGTAGTTGGCCACCGGCAACTCCCAGGATTTTTCCGGTGCGATGAGGTCGATATCTAGCAAGTCGATAGCGTCCATGCGGTGGCGGCTGCGGAAGAATGCCTCCACATCCAGCGGATAGCGGCTGACCTTGAGTTTCTCGATGTTGCGCACGCTGACTTTGACCGTCGGTATTTCGGATAGGCGGAACACGCGTTCGGTGGCGACGGCCAGCGACTTGCTATTGAGCAGATCGACGCGTCGTTTGGCTGGATCGGCCCAATGGCCCCAGGTGACGCGCTGGAAGGCGGCCAAGGCGTCATCCAATTGAGCGAATTCCTCGCTGAGAATCAGTGCGGTGTTGTAGAGAGCGAGCGACGACTCCTCGGTGGCGGGGTACTTGGCGATGAGCCGCGCCCAGGCGTCTATGGCCTTTTGAAACTCCGAGTGCGTTAGATCCGCAGCAGCCTTTTGCTCCTTGAGTTGCTGGGCTGCGGCGTAGCGGGTCTGGCCGTAGATGAACAGGATTTGGCGGGCCCTCGAATCCAACGGATAGCGTGACAGGAAGGCGTCGAAGACCTCGCGTGCCTTGGCGTCGTCGCCTGCCGCTACGGCGCTTATGCCGATCTGGAATTCGGCATCGACAATCCCGCTTTGCGCCTGCTGCCACTCTGCGCCATTGGGCCAGGAGTTGATATATAGCCGCCACTGGGCGATGGCTTCGGCATAGCGGCGCTGGTTGAGGTGAAGCTGCCCGATGCGGAAAGCGGCGGCCTGTTGGCGGCGGGCGAGAGCCTCGGCGGGTGACAGGCCGCTGGCGGGGTCGGGTTTCCGGTTAGCCTCGGTCATGGAGTCGAACTGGAATGCTTTAGCTGAGATAAAATCGTTCCAAGCGGCGATGGCCTCGGTGTCCTGGCCATAACGGGAGAGCGTTTGCGCGATAGCCTCGGCGGCCAGCGGTGCGGCCGAGTGGGCTGGATGGTTAGTTAGAAATGCGTGCAGTTGGGCGAGATAATCGGCCATATCGAACGCGGGGTTTTGCCCGAGCGAGGGAAAGGGCACGCGAGTAGCAGGCTCTTGCGGCGATGAGTCGTTAGATACATATCCGCGTTGAGCCGCTTGCTGCGGCGGGGTGCTGATAGGATGGGTTTCGCCTTGCTGCATTTGAAACGGCTGATTCGGCGCGTTGATGCGCAGTTGCTGTTGCGGCATGGCGGCTTGGGGCAACGGGGCGAATGTTTGCGCCTGCAACCACGCAGCGTCGCCGGCCAGCGCCTTGTCGGGCGAGTCTGCGGGCAGCGCCGCAAGCATGGCTAACAATTCCTTGGCTACCGCCCGCGCGTCGCCGCTGCGCCGCAGTTCCAGCAAATTTTCCGCGAGGTGCAGGCGAGCCTCGGCGCGCGGCTTGGCGGTGAGTTTGGCTGTGGTATTGTGCTTGCCGGGAGCAAGCGGCAGCGACCAGTTAGGATCGAACGACAACAACCAGGCATTGAAGGTGTCCTCCGCCGCTTGGTGTGCGCCGGCCTTATGATAGAGCATCGCCAAGCGAAACAGCACGTCCGCCCGCAACTCGGCGGTAACAGGCATATCGAGAACCTTTTCGTAGAGCGTCGCAGCTTTTTTCCAGTCCGGCTGGCGTGGGGCCCCTTCTCCCGCGACTGCGGGCGTGACGATCTCTTCCGCAAATTCTAACAATGATTTAACCAGTTCGTCGCGGCGTTGCGGTGCAAAGGCGCGGGCCGCCGCTGCCGCGTAGATCCCCTCGGCCTGCGGGTGCTTCTTTTCTTTTGTTAGAGCGATCCCCGTGAGAAATTGCGCTTTCAGGGCCCACGGTGAATCGGTCGGCACCGCGGCCGCGGCCGCAATTGCCTGGTCCTGCTGTCCAGCCAGGTGGAGGCTCAGTGCCTTGAGATATGAGACATAGCCGGGGGCAGTGCCGTCCGCAGGCAAGTTGCCAAATGCCTTGGCCGCCTCGGGGAATTTGCGCGATTGAAGCAAGGCTACGGCATCATCAATGGGAGCGGCAGATAGTGGGCTGAGCAACGCCAGCAGGGAGATAACGAGGGTATTTTTCATGGCTTGTTAGAAAATGAGACTGTAAAGAAATGGCTTTGCCGGTGAGGGTCGTGGGAAGAACCGGTGACGGTGAGCGGAGGACGGAAAAAAAGAGGGGCGGGGAAACATGGAATCCCAAGCAAGAAACTAGCGACCCGGTCTGCTTTGCCAAGGAATTTATTAGCATCAGCCCCCATTTCCCCTTTGCCAGGCGGCGAATTTAAGGCATGACAGGCGCATGCAAATTTTTGCTTTAGCGCGTGAGTATGCGGTGATTGGATCGAGCGAGGCGGTGCTTGGCTGGGATCAGGAAACATATTTGCCGCCTGCGGCAGCGGCGCACCGCGCCAGCCAATTGTCGTGGCTATCGGCCAAAGCCCATGAACTGGCCACCTCCGCCGCATGGCAACGCGCCCTCGAAGAAGCGGAAGCGGGCGCTGCGGACGGTGACTTCACCCTGCGAGCGAATCTCCGCGAAATGCGCCGCACCTTTGATCGCGCCACCAAGCTGCCAGTGGCTTTGGTAGCCCGCGAGGCCACGGCTTGCTCATTGGCCAAGCACGCATGGGCGGATGCACGCAAACGAGCGGATTTTGCGGGTTTTGCGCCGCACCTTGCGGGTTTGCTAGAGATAGCGCGGGAAAAGGCCGAGCGCTGGGGCTACCCCGATGAACCGTACGACGCCCTGCTCGACGGTTATGAACGGCGTACCAGCACGGCGGCAGTGGCGGCCTTGTTTGATTCGCTGCGGCCTGAGTTGCGGCGGATAGCGGCCAGCGCCGTGAAGGTTTCTGCTGCGCACGCCCCCGGCTTGCCGCCCGGGCCTTATCCGATTTGCGGACAGCAGCGGCTCAACGCGCAGATAGCCGCAGCCCTTGGGTTTGATTTTCAAGCCGGGCGCATCGATACCACCAACCACCCGTTTTGCACGACGCTGGGGCCGCGAGACGTGCGCCTGACCACCCGTTACGATGAGGCGGATTTCACCTCATCGCTCTTCGGGGTATTGCACGAGGCGGGACACGGGTTGTATGAACAGGGCCTGCCGGCGGATGACTTCGGCCTGCCTTCCGGCAGTCCTTTGTCGCTGGGTATTCATGAATCACAGTCGCGGCTTTGGGAAAACCACATCGGCCGTTCGCGGGCATTCTGGAACCGCTGGTATCCCGTGGCTCAGGACTGTTTCCCACAGATGGCTGGGTTCCCTTTGGAAAATTTCCTCCGCTACCTGTGGCGTGCCGCGTTTTCACCGATCCGGGTGGATGCCGACGAAGCCACCTACGACCTGCACATTTTGCTGCGTTTCGGCATCGAGCGACAAATGGTCAATGGCAGTCTGGCAGTGGCCGACATTCCCGCGGCCTGGAATGAAAGTTTCCGCGAATTATTCGGGTTCTGCCCTGCGAATGACCGCGAAGGTTGCTTGCAAGACATCCACTGGGCGATGGGTGGGTTGGGGTACTTTGCCACCTATTCACTCGGCAATATCAATGCCGCTCAACTCCATGCCGCCGCTTGCTCCGACCCGCAGATCGCCGCCGCCTGCGATCAAGCCGACTACGCCCCCCTGCTCGCCTGGTTGCGCCGGTCCATCCACGCCCACGGGGCGACCCTCGATCCCGCCGAACTCATCACCCAAGCGACCTCCGCCGCGCCCTCACCCAGCGCCTACCTCGCCCACCTTCAAGCCAGATATCTCTAAGAGGCGGTGCCTCAGACACAAGACTCAAGACTTGAAGACGCAAGACACTGCACTCAGCGTTCGACCTCAAAACCGTCACGCTGTCGAGCAAGTTGGATCCCAACACTGGAGGTGATCGCTAGCAGTCGGCGCTTGGCGCGGCCTCCGGCACCGCCAGCGAGAACCTGCGGATGGCCACACAACGACCGCTGGCGAGATCCACGTCGCAGATTACGCCGCACAGGCGCACCGGGCCCTTGGCCACCGGAAAACGCGTGAGCATGCCGGTTTTGTGGCGCCAGACGACCGATTCGATGCTTCTGCCAAGCACGGATACCTCCGGCCCGCACATGCCAGCATCCGTCAAATAGCCCGTACCTCCAGGAAAAATCGTCTCATCGGCGGTTTGCACATGGGTATGGGTGCCGACCACCAGCGATACCTGCCCATCAAGCAAACGACCCATGGCAATTTTCTCACTGGTGGTCTCGGCGTGGATTTCCAGCACGATGACTTTCACGCCCGCAGCGGCCAAGCGAGCCACCTCAGCTTCGGCCGCGATGAACGGATTATCCAGCGGGGGCTGGATGAACGAGCGGCCTTGAACCAATACCACCGCGATCTTGCCCTTGGCGGTTTCCAGCACCACGCTGCCGTTGCCGGGGGTGCCGACGGGATAATTGAGGGGCCGCAGCAATCGCGGTTCGGTGGGGAAATAATCGACGATTTCCGCCTGATCCCACACATGATCGCCGGTGGAAATGACCGCCGCGCCGGCCCGCAACAGGTCGATGGAAATCCGCGGGGTGATGCCCCGGCCGCCTGCGGCATTCTCGCCGTTGACGATGATAAAATCCAAGCCTTCGCTCTGTTTAAGCAATGGCAGTTGCTCGATGACAGCCTTGCGGCCAGGCTCGCCGACGACATCACCCAAGAACAATATGCGGATCGTTGACATAATAGGAATTTTCCACCGCGCTGCGATAGCGGCGGCCTCCAGCTAGCCACATCCGCGCACGCCCGACAACCCAATTCCCGAAAAATGCCCCGTTCCCACAAGCACCTGCTCTTGCTGCTCGCCGCCACCCTCGTCACCACGCTGGCTCTAGTCGTCTGGCTCTCCAAGCCAGCTAAAAAGTCACCCACAGCAAGCGAATTGGCCCTCGCCTCGCTCACCGCGCCCCCGGATTGGCCGGCGCTCAACACCTATCAGCACACGATGCGCCGCAGCGAGTTCGAATCACTGCTAACCACCACCTTCACCACCGGCAGCGGATGGCGTGGCTTGATAGAAATTGACGATCAGGAAGCCCGCATCCATACCGGACGGCCCACACCGGCGGATATTTTTCACCTCGCCTTCGCCACCGTCGCCGGCCCCGTCTCCCCCGTCCCACATCACTGGCGGACCGCCCATGACCTGTCTCCAGCCCCACCCGGCAAACCGCTCGCCGGCCTGCGCCTCGCGATTGATCCGGGGCATATTGGCGGCACATGGGCGACCATGGAAGAACGCTGTTTCGTAGCAAATTCCCAGCCACCGGTGTGTGAAGGCGACCTCACGCTTCTGGTGGCCCAACTTCTCAAACCACGCCTCGAAGCCCTCGGTGCCAGGGTTTCCCTTGTGCGCGACGACGCCCAACCCGTCACCCCACTGCGCCCGCCGGACTTGCTCACCCTCGCCCAATCCCTCGCCCCCCTCAACTCCTCCGCCTCCCCTCAAAAACTCGCCGATCGCCTGTTCTACCGCACCGCAGAAATCCACGCCCGCGCCCAATTCGTCAATCAATCCCTATCACCAGATTTGGTCCTTTGCCTCCACTTCAACGCTGAAAATTGGGGCTCGCCCGCCACACCCATCATGGTCGAGCGCTCCCACCTCCACCTCCTTCTCAACGGTGCCTACAGCGACGACGAACTGGCCCTGGCCGACCAACGCTTCGCCATGCTCGATCGCCTCCTCCAGCACTGCCACGACGAGGAAGTGGCCGTTGGTGCCAGCATCGCCAGCGCCATGGCTGCCGCCACCGGCCTGCCGCCGTTCCAGTATGCGCCCAACGCCGCCAACGCCCGCCCCATCCCCAACCAACCCTACCTGTGGGCTCGCAATCTGCTGGCCAACCGCCTCTATCAATGTCCCGTCATCTTCACCGAACCCTACGTCATGAACTCCAGCACTGATTTCGCCCGCATCCAGGCAGGCGATTACCCGGGCCTGCGCCACATCGCCGGCCAAGCCCGCCCCTCTCTCTTCCGCGAATACGCCGACGCCATCGCCACCGGCCTCGCCCACCACTACGCCAACCTCCGCAACCACTGAAGCCACATAGGTACAATCAACATCCACTATTTCTCTGTCCCCATATTCATAGACAAGTCCGCAAGGTGGCCTCGGTAGCTAAGCAGCTTTTGCAGCTTTCCTAGCCGGTCAAGCCCACCCTCACCCATTCATCCATGTCCTTATTCCGCCCCATTTCGTTGCTTGTTGCCGTAGCGGGCTCGCTGTGTCCGTTTCCGTTGCTGGCGAAAGTTGACCCACAAATTGAAACAGCCGTCAAGGCGGTGTACCCAGCGTTAGTGCGCATTTACGTCGTCTCGGAAGAAGGCGGCGCCGGGCGCATGCAAAAACAGCGTGCCAGCGGGTCCGGTACCATCATTCACCCGGATGGCTATATTCTGACAAATCACCACGTAGCCGGACGCGCCACCCACATTGTGGTCAACCTGGCCGACCGGCAGGAATTGCGGGCCACGCTGGTAGGCACCGATCCGCTGGCTGACCTCGCGGTGCTCAAGATAGATAAGAAAGACCTGCGCGACCCAAACATGGTATTGCCGGTGGCAAAATTTGGCGATAGTTCGGTGCTGGCGGTGGGGGATGTGGTGCTGGCGATGGGCAGTCCGGCGGGGCTATCACAATCGGTGACGCAAGGGATAGTGGCCAACACCGAAATGATTGCGCCCGGCGGCTCGATGCGCCTGGACGGCGAGGCGGTGGGTGAACTAGTCCGTTGGATCGGTCATGACGCGGTGATTTTCGGCGGCAACTCAGGCGGCCCGTTGGTCAATCTCAAGGGTGAAATCGTAGGGGTCAATGAGGTGGGAATCGGCAGTCTCGGGGGGGCGATTCCATCCAATCTGGCCAGCAAGGTATCCGAGGAACTCATCGCCAAAGGCCGTGTGCGGCGCAGCTGGATCGGCTTGGGCGTGCAACCCCTTCTCAAAACAATCCATGCCAATGAAGGTGTGCTGGTCAACGGTGTGATCGCCGATTCGCCATCCGCAACTGCTGGCTTGCAGGCCGGCGATCTGATCTCGCGCTGCAACGGGATTGCCATCGCCGCCTCGCGGGCACCGGAAGATATTCCAGTGTTCAACCGCATTTTGTTAGAATCACCGATTGGTTCGGAAGTGGTGATGGAAGGGACGCGGAATGGCACGGCGATGACGTGGAAGACGACCACAGTTGAGCGTGAGCCGGCGGAACCCCGCGAAAAGGAACTTCTCACCTGGGGAATCACCGTCCGCGACCTCACCAAACTGGTGGCCAGAGAATTATTGCGTGCCGACAACCGCGCCGCCTTGGTGCAAAGCCTGCGCCCCGGCGGTGCCGCTGCCTACGCCAAACCGGCGATCAACCCCGGCGATTTAATCTTGGAAGTCGCGGGCCAAACCATCACCAACCTCGCCGACCTGCAGCGGGTCACCGCCTCCATCACCGATGGCAAAACCAAGCCGGAACCTACCCTGGTGGCCTACGAACACAACGGCCGCAGTTACCTAACGGTGGTTAAAATCGGCCCGGAACCCGAAAACGATAAACCCGGCCTCGCCCGCAAAGCTTGGATAGGCACCGATACCCAGGTCATCTCGGCCGATCTCGCCGAAGCCCTGGCCATCCCCGGAGCCAAGGGGGTGCGCGTCACCCAGATCTATCCAGGATCCAACGCTCAGAAATGCGGCCTCAAAGTGGGCGATTTGCTCCTCAAACTCGACGGCAGCGTCATCGCCGCCTCGCGTCCGGAAGATTCTGACGTTTTCACGTCTCTCATCCGACAATACAAAATCGGCACGGAGGTGACACTCACCGGCCGCCGCGGCAAGGACGAATTGACCCTCAAGCTGGCCCTTGAAGCTAGCCCGGAAGCGAGTACCGAACTGGATTCCCACGAATGCAAGCCGCTGGAATTCAACTCGCGCGACATCGCAAAATCCGACCGCATCTCCGAAAAACTGCCCGATGATCTGCAAGGTGTACTCATCACCGAGGTGAAAGGTTCCGGCTGGGCCGCGCTCGGCGGACTGGCCAACGGTGACATTCTCATGTCGATCGACGGCAAGACCACCGATTCTATCAAAACACTCAAGAGCCAACTCGAAGAACTTGAAAAATCCAAGTGCTCTCTCTTCGTTATGTTTGTGAAGCGCGGTATCCACACCCGCTATATCGAATTGGAACCTTCTTGGTAAATTTTCCTAACATACAAACAACAATACCCCCCACCGAACTCACAAAATCGCATGAAACTTCGCCCGCTATTTATCGCTGCGCTAGTCGCCGCCCCGTTTGCCAGTGCCGCCACCGGTCCCCTCAAGGATAAGGCGCTGGCCCTAGCCGCGTCTAACAAGAACTCGGTGGTGCAACTCAGCGCCACGGTTGAAATTGAAATGACCGCCGGAGATATGCCGACGAAAAAAGAGGAGCGCAAACTCGAAACCACCGGTTGCATTATCAACAAGGATGGACTGATCGTGGTGCCTCTATCCACTCTCGATCTGGCCGCCGCCGCCGATGGCCGCACGGTCAATACCCAGAAAGGACCGCTCAAGATTTCCGCCAAAAGCAATACCAAGGAAGTCAAAATCATCATGCCGGATGGCAGCGAGACTCCCGCCAAAGTCGCCTTCAAGGACGCCGACCTGGATCTGGCGTTCATCCGTCCGGAAAAGGCGGAGGGAGTGACATTCACGCCGGTGGATATCGCCAACTCGGCACCGTTCGGGTTGCTCGAAGATGCGATCATTCTCGGTCGGCTTGGCAAGGATCTGAACCGCGAACCGGTCATCATGACCAGCGAAATCATTTCCATCATCACTAAGCCACGCATGTTCGCCCGTGTCGGTGCGCCATGCCTAGGCATGCCGGTGTTCAACGGCGATGGCAAATTCGTGGGCTTCGGCATCAACCGCTTCAGTGCCAAAGGCGAAGACAACGACCAAGGCCCTACCTCCGCCAACGTGATTCTGCCTGCCTCTGAGTTGATAGAATCCGCCGCCCAAGCGAAGTAAGGTCTAACGCTATTTTCTGAATCACGGATGCCGCAGGCGCAGGAATAGGCTGCCGCCTGTGGTATCAACCTGCACTTGGAAGGCGCTGTTGCTGTTGACCAGATTCACCTGCAACAGCGAGTCAATCCAATTGTCGGTCGTAAGGTCGGGGCTTTCTTGCAGGATCCAACCGCCGTCCAGCAGCGGCCAGGTGAGTGTCATGATACCGGGCACGGAAGCATCGATGGCGATTTGCGGTATGATCAAGCTGAAATTAGCCACCAGCGAATGAGCGGCATCAGCGGTGAACGCATAACTCGATGAGGTGCTTACGACATTGCCGTTTTCGGTCCAACTCTCAAAGATATAGCCCGGGTCTGCAGTGGCACTTAGGTTGACATTGGCACCCGACCCGTAGTCGCCAACTCCAATGATAGTACCTCCAATACCTGAAGCAACACTCGCATCAATGGTGAAAATCGGCACGAAATTCGCCACAAGTGTGCGTGCGGCGGTCACGGTAAAACCATAACTCGTGGCACTGCTAACCACTTTCCCGCCTTCACTCCAATTCACAAAAATATATCCTGGGTTCGGCGTGGCCTGCAGTGATGCGATACCGCCGAGGCCATAGTCCCCCGCTCCATCGGCCATGCCTCCGATATCCGGCGAGGCGCTCGCGACAACGGCTACGGCCGTGGCAAAGTGCGCGACCAGAGCGTGGTTGACGTCGGCAGTGAACGAGTAATTTGCATCCGTGCTCACGATGAAGCCACCCTCGGTCCAATTTACAAATCCGTAGCCGGCGTTGGGCACGGCGGAGAGAGTGACCGCATCGTCAAGATGGTACGCGCCATCGCCGCTGGTGCTACCCCCAGCCGCCGACGCTGCGTTGGTATTGATGGTGACACCGGTGTTAGAGAGGAAATTGGCGACGATATTGCGGTTGCCGGTAACCTTGAACGAATACGTGGCGCTGGTGCTCACCACCACGCCGTTTTCCGTCCAATTGGCAAAGCTGAAGCCAGTATGGAGATGAACCTGGGCCTTGGCGGTTTCACCAGACTTATATGTTGCGCTATCCATCTCGGTGCTGCCACCAATCCCCGGCGACGTGGTGGCTGTGATGACAAAGGCCTCGGTGAATTGCGCCACCAGTGTCTTGCTGGTGGCGACGGTGAAGGGATAACTCGCGAGGGTGCTCACGGTGGTGCTACCGTCCTTCCACTTCGAAAACACATAGCCGGGATTGGCCGTCGCGACGATCATCGCACTGTCTCCCGCGGCATAAATTCCACCTCCGCTGGTACTGCCGCCAGCCGGGGGATTCGAAGCGGTGGTGATCGTCTGCTGGGAACCGGCCAACACAAAATTGGCCACGAGATTTTTGTTAGCCGTGACATTGAATGAATAACTCGGAGAGGTACTCACCTGGGTACCGTTGAGCGTCCAGCGCATAAACACATATCCCGCGTGCGCCGTCGCGGTAACACTCACTGGCGAGCCGCTGGAATATGACCCGTCTCCCGTGCTCGTGCCCCCAGCCACCGGATTGGCACTGGTGGCCACCGTATATGTTGGCACCGGGATGAAATTCGCCACCAGCGTGCGGTCCGCCGTGGCGGTAAAAGCATAACTTGCGCTGTTGCTCACTTGCACGCCGCTTTCAGTCCAATTGCTAAAGGCATAGCCGAGATTGGGCGTGGCGATGACGGTGACCAAGCTGCCGTCATCCACCGTGGCGTCGCCACTGGTGGTTCCATCAATAGCCGGTGAGGCGCTGGTGGTGATCGTACGCTGCGCCACGTTGAGGGCAAAGTGAGCTACGAGCGAGTGGTTCACATCAATCGCAAACGCATAACTCAGGTTGTTGCTCACCACCTTGTCGTTGTCTGTCCAATTGACAAAATGATAGCCCGCGATAGCCGAGGCATCCACTGCCACGTTCTCGCCGGGAGCAAACGCACCATCCCCGCTGGTAATACCGGCACCGACGGGCATGGCAACGGTATCTAGCAAGCTAGCAGGTGGCAGCACCTCACCCTCCGCCGCGATGAGCAGCGTGTAGTTCTTGGACACATCCGGGTTGAGTCCATCACTAGCGATGATCGTGAACGCAAATTGCCCGCTCTCTGTGGGCGTGCCATCGAGCACACCGCTCCACACGTCAAAGGCCATGCCGGCAGGCAACGCGCCGTCCTGCACGGCGTAGAATGGCAGCCCCCCTTGGATCACCAGCGTGCGGGCCGCGTATGGCGTGTTGATCCGGCCTTCGCTCACATGATCGATCAAGGCGACGGGTGCCGCCACCTGTGCGGCGGCCATTTGCGCCCCGGAAAAATCACCAACGACCGCCATTTGGGTTAAATCGGTCGTGATCGTCACCCATTCGCCGGAGGCGTTCATGTGATCGGCATACGTGACGCTGCCAACCCCGCTAATCCCATCGGGCCCCACTGCGTCGGCCATGGCCTCACCGGTTTCGGCATCAAGGGGCCCCGTATATTTGTAAAACTCATAGCGCCGGGTGACCGCCTCATCGCCGTTAGGAAGACCTTCGGCAGCGGCCGCCACATTATTGTTAGGGCCACCTTCCGGCTTGCTGGAGCTTTTCTGCAAAATCCTCCACTCGACCTCCACCTCATCGGCCTCGCCGTGTTTCCAATTTTTGCCATTAGGATTTTCGGGATCCGCCGACACCAGGTCACGCAATTTCACCTCATGGTTGTTATGCGCGGTGGTGCGGATTTCCTTGACCCAAAGCGCATCGCCAAACTCCTTGACCGGGAGAATCGGCGGCGGCGGCGGCACGATCACTGCCTGCACCTGGGGCGGTGCCGCTGCCACGGGTGGATAGTAGGTAAATGACGGTGTGGAAACTTGCACCGCTCCGCCATTGACGAGGGTCCCCGAGCCATTATCGATGAGCCAATTGTAGCTCACGGCACCGACCGCCACGTTGTAGCCCACGCCGAAATGCTCGCCGCCAAAGTTTACGCTCGGATCGGTGAACTGGTGCCCTTGGGTGGGGGCAATCGGGCCAGTCGGAACCGCTGTGTAAGCCGCCCATGTGCCATCGGCATTCTTTTTACTTTCCCAGCGCACGATACACTTCGGGTGGCCGGGTATAGAGTCGTCCTGAGTGATGCTCGAGGTTCCGTAGTGGTTGTAGTCGTATGTGTATGAAATATCGGTGCTACGGCAGTCTTCGATATCGATTTCAAAACCGTGGCAATCGTGCCCGGTGTCATTGACTGTATCAAAGTTGTTGATGCTGCCGTAAGCGATGCTGGCACGGGCGGGAGCTGCCACCAAAATGGAAAATACCATGGCGGCGAGGGTTTTGCTCGGGATCGATTTCATGATTATGTTAGACTCTGGGGGGGGGGGAGCTGGCGCTGTTACCTTGGTATCTAAACCCTATCGGACGCGCAGCGCCGTCTCTTCCGAAGAGAGACCTCAAAGCAAGCCCGCACACATCTCCAAATGGGTTACGACACCACAGTAAAGGCGCAAGATTACAGGGGACGCTGGAAATGCAAATTTTTTTTGCATTTTTATTGGATAATTAGAGAGAACTGGAGGGGGGAATTTCGGGCTGGCAAAACTCCGCCATGTTCCACGCTTCGGTGGGGCGCTTGTGAATGGTGCGGCAGTTTGGTTTTACTGCCGTGGGACACCCACGGCGTGTTTGATCTGGGCTGCATGCCCGGTCCACGTGGTGCGGGCATGTTGCCCGCATCGAGGAACTGGCAATGGGAGAGCACGCCCTGTTCATGGTCCACGTGGTGCGGGCATGTTGCCCGCATCGAGGAACTGGCAATGGGAGAGCACGCCCTGTTCATGGTCCACGTGGTGCGGGCATGTTGCCCGCATCGCCTGTGTGAGGCGCGTGCAGCTTGCGCCAGGCTCCGGCGGCGCTTGGCGGCAAGTGATGCTGGACAACGCCGGCGGAAGATACAACAATCCCTCTGCGCCTGCCCTGCCGCTTGCGCCACGCCATATCTGCATTTCCCCCCTCCGTTTTTATTGCCATGTCCCACATCCTATCCCCCAGAGTTGTAGCACTCGGTCTTCTCAGCGTCATCGCACTTGGCAACTCCGCTCGGTGCGCCGCACTCCCCCCCTACCAAGTCAAGCCCGTCACTGCCGAACAGGCCGCAGAGTATAAGCTTAGCAACACTTTCTACAAGAAGTGCACATTGGTTGAAAATATCCTCATCGCCACTTCGGAGAAAGTGCCCGATGTGGTCCATCTGGAGGCTGCATATCTGTTGGATAAGGTCATGGGCCAGCTCAAGCCAGCTGTCGCCCAACGCATCCGCGATAAAAAAGTCTTATGTGTACTCGTCGGCCACGCCGAACTTGTCTCCGACTTGCCGCAGTTTGCCACCGACAAGACCGGCAAGGAACGCGATTTCTACAATTGGCGCAACCGGGGCCAACTCACCACCAAAGCGGACCGCCCCACCTTCCTATTCGCCGAGGAAGACGTCATGGAGTACCAAGGTGGTATGGATCAGGAAAGCATCCTCATCCATGAGTTCGGCCACGTCATTGATGGCGTCGGTTTCGACGATGCTCTCCACGAGCGCCTGAACACCGCGTACCAACATGCCAAGGATAAGGGCCTCTACAACGACGGCTATGCGGCCCAAAAGTTCCGGCGGATCACCGGTGCGGAACCCGTCAGTTTGCTAGACTCACTGGTCAAGGCCTTTCCGGCTCAGTCCGCCGCCTTTCTAACACAATGCCTGAATGGCGGCGATATTCTCGTCAATGGCAAGCCCTGCCGGGCGGATGTGAAAGTCACCGGCGAGGACAAAGTGCTCATTGTGTTTGGCGGGCCGAAGCCGACATATTGGGCACTCAATTCTGCGGAGTATTGGGCGGAAGGAGTGCAGGCATGGTATGACACGTGCCGCACCATGGACCACGATCACAACCACATTCACGCCCGCGGCCAATTGCAGGCCTACGACCCGGAGTTGGCCAAACTCATTGCCGATGTGCTGGGCGAATCCTCCTGGCGTTTCGTTTCACCCCGCAAGCGTGCGGGCACGGATCACCTCACCGGTTACGATCCGGCAACGGCCCCCACTGTGGTCAAGCTCAAACACATCGAACTCGCGGCGCAGGATTACTATGACGAGTATTGGAAGGATTACTGGCAGCGCCTGCATGACAAGTATCCTGCCAAGGCCGCATCCAAGGTGCAATAACTCAGGAGACTTGAAGACTTGAAGACGCAAGAGAAGAAACCTTGACCTAACGAAAGCACTTCAGCTTTTCAAGACGCCCCAGAGAGGCACTTCCTCAGACCACGCTGGACCCCGGCAGCAATAGCACACGGGTTTATGCTATCAGAATATGTAGGGATAATTAGATTTCAAGCTTGCCAAGCCAGGAAGAAGTAAGGAACGCTCCCAATCAGACTAATTACAGGCAGGTTTCCGCAGAGCGCCGCCCCCAGTTTCATGCGTGCCTCTACTTCACCGTCCTCATTGACCATGAATGACACTCACAAACGCTTGATCCTGGTGACCGGCGCCACCGGCTATATTGGCGGCCGCCTCGTTCCGCGCCTTCTCGCAGCAGGAAACCGCGTCCGTTGTCTGGTGCGCGATTCAGGTCGTTTGCAAGGCCGCTTCTGGCAAAATGAGGTGGAAATTGTGATAGGCGATGTGTTCCGGCCCGACAGTTTGGTGGCGGCGATGCAAGGGGTGGATATTGCATATTATCTGGTACACAGTCTTGGTGGCGGCTCGAACTTTCATCAACAGGACCTCACTGCGGCCTCTAATTTTGGCGCAGCCGCCCACGCCGCCGGAGTCAATCGCATCATCTACCTCGGCGGTCTGGCGGCGGCCTCACCGGATCTCTCCGAACATCTGCGCTCGCGCCAACAAACCGGGGATTCCTTGCGCCTTGCGGGTGTGCCGGTCACCGAGTTCCGCGCGGGAGTGATCGTGGGGTCCGGCAGCGTTTCCTTCGAAATGATCCGCTATCTAACCGAGCGTGTGCCAGTGATGATTTGCCCGCGCTGGGTTTACACCCGGACCCAGCCGATCGGCATCCGCGAAGTGTTGGATTATCTTGCGGAAACAATCAACGTCCCGGACAGCAGCGGAAAAATCGTTGAAATCGGCGGCTCGGAGGTGCTTCCCTACGGTGAGATGATGAAAATCTATGCCGAGGTTCGCGGGCTGAGGCGCTGGTTGGTTGCCGTTCCTTTCTTAACTCCAAGACTCTCATCCTTATGGGTGAACCTAGTCACTCCCATCCCCTCCGTCATCGCCCGGCCTCTGATTGAAGGCCTGCGCAATGAAAATATCGTGCGTGATTTGTCAGCGCGGTCATTGTTTCCAACTATCGAGCCCGTCAGCTACCGCATATCCGTGGAGCGCGCGCTGGCTGTGCTGGAAGCGAGCACTATTGAAACCAGTTGGAGCGACGCGCTGAGCACGACCCAGGGCGATGTGCCACCCGTGGTCCTAACCATCCATGAGGGAATCATCCGCGAGCACCGCCAGCGGCAGGTCGCTGCGTCGCCAGCCGAAGTCCATGCGGTTTACAGTGGCTTGGGCGGCAAGCGCGGCTGGCTTTTCATGGATTGGGCGTGGCGGATCCGCGGCTGGATGGACCGCATGCTCGGCGGTGTGGGAATGCGCCGCGGACGCCGCGATCCGGACAAATTGCGAGTTGGGGACGCGTTGGACTTTTGGCGGGTGGAGGCGCTCGAGCCCGACCGCCTGCTGAGGCTGCGTGCCGAGATGAAGGTTCCTGGAAAAGCGTGGCTGCAATTTCAAGCGCAAGGGCGCGACGGCGGCCTCACCCTGCTTTCACAGACGGCATTCTACGCGCCCAAAGGCTTGATGGGCTGGCTCTATTGGTACCTACTCTATCCGGTTCATGCACTCATTTTCAGTGGCATGATACGCGAGATCGCAGTCCGCGCGGAAAAGCGCCGTCACACACCTCCCCCAAATCTTCTCTTCACCCATGAAAATCCACACGCTTGATCGCGGATGGATTTCGCCCCAAAATCCTCTCCGGGGACTTTGCCCCTCCCGACACCCTGGGGAGGCGGCGGAAAATGGAAAACGCATGAGCATACCAACTCAAAAAAAATCAGCAAAAATTGCCCGGTGGCCGAATCATCCCATGCCCCCCAAAAACCAAGTGGTATTAATCCCATGAAAACCATTTTGACTTTGCTAATTGCCCTCACGGCCCTCGCCGGTACCAGTTGCATAACCACTTACGATGCCAAAGGGCACCTCATCCACCCTGTTGATCCGCACATAGTAATGGCCGCGAAAAACGTAGGATATACGATTGATCCTAATGCAGATAGGCAAGGATACTATTACAAAAAATATCACGGTTACTATTACAACACCTACCACAACGGTTACGACTATTACGGATATAACAAATATGGTTACGACATCAATGGTTTCAACCAAGCCGGATACCAAACAACAAACCGTGACAAAGCCGGATACTATTGCCAATAATATCAAACTGACCAACAACGCCCGGTCCCATCGCCATGACCTACGCTGAAGCCATCGCCTGGCTGTTTTCCACCCAGATGTTCGGCATCAAGCTCGGGCTGGATGGACCGCGGCGCCTGCTCAAGGAATTCCTCGCTTTTCCAAAACACGGGGTCACCGTCATCCACGTCGCCGGCACCAATGGCAAGGGCAGCACCTGCGCCATGATGGACGCCATCGCCCGCGCTTGCGGCAAGCGCTGCGGCCTGTTCACCTCCCCGCACCTCATCGACTTTCGCGAGCGCATCCAGGTATCTGGTCGGGAAATTCCCGAGGTGGATTGCGCTGCCGGGCTCACGGACCTGCGCGCCCTCTGCGAACGCCTGGACCCGCATCCGACGTTTTTTGAAATCTCGCTGGCGCTGGCCATGCGCTGGTTCGGACAAACCGCTTGCGAACTCATCCTTCTGGAAACCGGTATGGGCGGCCGCCTCGACGCCACCACCGCCGTGCCCGCCGACGTGTGCGTTTTCGCCCCCATCGGCCTCGACCACACCGAATGGCTCGGCGACTCGCTCCGGCAAATCGCCGCTGAAAAAGCCGCCATCCTGGTGCCCGGCAAGCCCGCAGTTTCCGCCCCCCAACCGGAGGATGTTAGGCAGGTCCTCGAACAAGCCGCCAACGAGGCCCGCTCGCCGCTCGAATTCGTCGCCGAACCATTGCTAGGTTATGGCATCGCTCTGCCCGGTGCGCACCAGCCGTGGAATGCCGCTCTGGCCGTCGCCGCCCTCCATCGCGCCGGGGTGGCGTTAAACTTCGATAGTATCCAACACGGCCTAACCCACGTGCGCTGGCCCGGTCGCTTCGAGATTTTCCCTGCCGCCAGCGTCGCCGGTGCCCGCGAGCCGGTTGTGTTAGACGGGGCGCACAATGCGCATGCCGCGCAAGTGCTGGCAGCCACCTGGCAGGCCGCCTATCCCGGCCAACAACCCGCCATGGTCTTCAGTGCTGTGGCTTCCAAAGACATTGCCGGCATCCTCCGCTGGCTCGCACCCCTCGCTTCAAGCATTTTTTTCTGTCCCGTCGCCAACCCACGGGCTGTCTCTGGTACGGTACTCGCCGCCGCCTTGCCGCCGGACGCCCCCCGGTATGAAGTATTCGGTGACTTTGCCGCCGCCTTCGCCGCCGCCCTCGCCACCGGGGCCCCGGTGCTCGTCGCCGGGTCCTTGTTCCTAGTCGGCGAGGCCCGCGCCTTTCTAATAAACGCTCAGTGGCAATCTTCCGTCCAATAGAATGCCGGGGAAAATATCCTGCAAATTTTCAATTTGCCAGGGTGCCAAGCGTGTGAATCACCAAAGAGGAAATTCTGCCCATGAGCACGTGCCTCAAGCACGACTCATGGACGGTCCTTCGGCACGACGACAGTAATGTCGTCGATCCCTCTTCAACTGCAGCCCTGCGAAGTGCCGCATTGGGTGCAGCAACCGCAGGCACCGGCCCGAATGACTTTGTCGGAGCCGCAATTCGAGCAGGTGATCCCCATGAACGCACTCCCAAGGGCGGTCTTAACGCGGTCGTGACCGACACCCGAAGCCGGTAGCTCCGAGAGGTCGTCGCCGGTGCGGCTCAACTCGCGCACCGGGCGGTTGACAGCGGCTTTTTCCATTTCGGTGATTTCGGGCATGGGCAGGTCTTCCTGATAGGAATCCGGCGAAGTGGCTTCGCGATAGCCCTTGATGAACTGGCAGCCCATCCAACGGAAAACATAGTCGGTGATGCTGAAGGCCGTGCGAATATCCGGGTTTTTGGTGAATCCGCTAGGCTCAAACCGCTGATAGGCAAATTTTTTCACCATTTGTTCGAGAGGCACGCCGTATTGGAGGGAGATGGACGTGAGGGTGGCGACGGTATCCATGAGGCCGCCGATGGTGCTGCCTTCCTTGGACATTTGGACAAACAACTCGCCGGGTTGGCCGTCGGCGTAAAGTCCGACAGTGATGTAGCCTTCGTGGCCTGCGATCTCAAACTTGTGAGTCAGCGACATGCGGGTATCGGCCATTTTGCGGCGGTGCGGGCTCTCGAGTTGCTGGCGCATGGCGGCGTTTTCGGCACTCAGTTCGGCGATGCGCCGGCCAAATTCCAACATTTCGGGAGCGGCCACCACGATGGCGGCGGACTCGTCGCCGCCACCCATATCCTTGGTTTGACGGGTGTTGAGCGGGGCGCTGCGTTTTGAGCCATCGCGATAGATGGCCACGGCCTTGAGGCCGAGTTTCCATGCCTCGATATATGTTTGCATAATCTCCTCGACGGTGGCGGTTTCGGGGAGGTTGACGGTTTTTGAAATGGCACCGCTGAGGAATGGTTGGGCGGCAGCCATCATGCGGATGTGGCCGGTGTAGTCGAGGCTGCGGGTGCCGCGGTGGGCTTTGAAGGCGCAATCAAACACGGAAAGATGCGTGTCCTTGAGGCCGCTGCGAACGGGTTCGCCGGTTTGCTCATCGACGACGGTTTCGATGGTATCGTAGCGTTCGATGTGGGCGAGGATGGAGGTGATTTCCGGTTTACTGTAACCGAGGTTGCGTAACGAGAGTTCGACGGTTTGGTTGACGATTTTGAGCATGCCGCCGCCGGCGAGGAGTTTGTATTTGACCAAGGCGATTTCCGGTTCGATGCCGGTGGTGTCGCAATCCATCAGGAAACCGATGGTGCCAGTGGGGGCCAGCACGGTTACCTGGGCGTTGCGGTAGCCGTGGGCACGGCCCAACTCGACGGCGCGTTCCCATTCGTGGCGGGCGGCCTGTTTGATGTGGGCGGAACGCGGTTCGTCTTGGATTTGCTCGATGGCGGCCTGGTGCTTGTGAATGACGGCGAGCATCGACGGCTCGTTGGTGGTCACGGGCGGATGGTCCACGCCACAGCAGCGGCTATCGCGATAACCTCTGAACGGGCCTAACACTGCGGCCATTTCCGCGCTGCAGGCGTAGGCGTGCCCGGTCATTACCGAGGTGATAGCACCGGCCAGGGCACGGCCTTCGTCGCTATCGTAGCCGAGGCCGTAGCTCATGATGAGAGCACCGAGGTTGGCATAGCCGAGGCCGAGGGTGCGGAAGATATGGGAATTCTCGGTGATGCTCTTAATCGGATAGCTGGCGTTATCGACGAGGATTTCCTGGGCGGTGATGAAGATGCGCACCGCGGCGCGAAAGCGGTCGATATCAAACGAGCCATCCGCCTGTTTAAAGCGCAACAGGTTGAGCGACGACAGGTTACAGGCGGTGTCGTCGAGGAAAAGGTACTCGGAGCACGGGTTGGTGGAATTTTGGCGGCCGGTGCCTTTGCAAGTGTGCCATTCGTGGATGGTCGTATCAAACTGCATGCCGGGATCGCCGCAAACGTGGGTGCCTTCAGCGATTTTGCGCAATAGCTCACGGGCATTTTTTTTCTCGCATGGATCTCCATCGCTGACGCGCTTGGTCCACCAGTCGCGGCCCTCGACAGCCGCCTGCATGAACTCATCACTGGCGCGAATCGAGAGGTTTTCGTTTTGATACATCACGGAACCGTAGGCGTCGCCGTTGTAACTGCCATCGTAGCCTTGCTCGATAAGGGCCCAGGCCTTTTTCTCCTCAAGGGTTTTGGCTTCGATGAATTCCTCGATATCCGGATGCCAATCCTTGAGAGTGTTCATTTTGGCGGCACGGCGGGTCTTGCCGCCGGATTTGACCACGTTGGCCACTTGGTCATAGACGCGCAGGAAAGATAGCGGGCCTGAGGGTCTTCCGCCGCCGGAGAGTTTTTCGCGGGTGGAGCGCAAGGTGGAGAGATCCGATCCGGTGCCCGAGCCGTACTTGAATAACAAGGCCTCGGAGGCCGCCAACCGCATGATGTCCTCCATCGTATCGCCCACGCCTTGGATGAAACACGCGCTTGCCTGGGGGTATTGGTATTGGGTCGGCGCCCGCATCGCCTTGCCCGCGTTGCGATCATAATACCAGGTGCCTTCGCCCGAATGCTTGCCGGTGCCGTACTGGTGGAAAAGGCCGACATTGAACCACACCGGCGAATTGAACGCACCGTGCTGGTGCAGGCACAACCACGTCAGATCAGCGTAAAATGCCGCCGCGCTTTCCTCGTCCGCGAAATAGCCATCGGCTATTCCCCAATCCGTGATCGAGCGCGTCACCCGGTGGATGAGTTGGCGCACCGAACTTTCCCGGCCGCCGCTCTTCGGATCAGTCCCACGGGAAATATCTCCGTAAAAGTATTTCGATACCGCAATTTTAGTCGCCAATTCGCTCCACTCCTTGGGCACCTCAACGTTTTCCTGGCGGAAAATCGCCTTCGCCGAGCTGTCGGTGATTTCCGCAGTGCGGAATTCCCATTCGATATCTTCGAATGGATCGACGTCAGGGGTGCTGAACTGGGGTTCAAAGACAAGGCCGCAAGCGGCTTGGGGGGCTGGGGTGGTCATGCGGCGGGACGGAAAGGTGAGAGTTGGCGAGGGCGGTGTCATGGCTGAAAAGCGGGGATCGTGGTGGCGGGGGCTAGGGCTTGGGGCGGAAGTTTGAAAGAATGATCGAATTACTATATATGGTATTTGGCCTGCTCATGATGCCACTAGGGCTAGATTTGGCCAAGAAAAAAATGCCAAATTCCCTGCAAGTCCCACGGCTCTAGGAAAGCAAATTTATGTGAGCGCGGAGGGCTTGGAACTCCAAGGAGATTTTGCTGCTAGATGGGCTGAAATTCGCTTCGCTTCGTCATTTGGCGGGTTTATCTAACTGGATCGTACAATCCCGGGTTGCCTATCCTCCCGAGTCAACTTGGACCGTTATGGAGCGCTGGCTTCAGCCGGCGCGCATGGCCGGCTGAAGCGAGCGCTCCATAGTGCAGCCCAAGTGACTCGGGAGGCCTATTGGGGCGACGGGGGATGGATGTCGAGGAGGGCTTGGCGGGCGGCGCGGATGATTGATTCGGAGGCGGTTTTTCGCTCGTATTCGTCGGGGATAGAAGGTGCCCCCATTGGGATATCCGGCCGCCGGTAGAGCATCGGGCTGGGCATGGCCACGCGCGCCGAAAGGTGGATTTCGCTCACACCGCTGCGGCGCATAATCTCTGGAATCATTTCAGGGGTGACGCCGCCCCCGGGGAGAATGCGGATGCGCCCGGCCGCTTGCTTGACCAGCAAAGTGAGCGCGTCGAGCCCTTGGCGGACATCCGGTTGGCCGCCGCTGGTGAGCACCCTCGGCACTCCGAGGGTGATGAGAGTTTCCAAGGATTGCGCGAGATCGCGGCTGACGTCAAATGCTCGGTGAAATGTGAAATCCAGCCCAGCAGCCCGCCCAAGCATCAATTTCAGGTGCCCGCTATCAATGTCGCCCTCACGTGTGAGCAACCCGCAGACGATGCCGTCCGCGCCTTGCTCACGTAGCAAGTCGATTTCATCGAGCATCAACTCGAGTTCCTCCTCGGAATAGACAAAATCGCCGGCACGCGGGCGCAGCATAACCATGATTTTGCCAGTAAAACGCCGCCGGGCAGCCCGCAACATACCCAAACTCGGGGTGGTGCCACCCTCGACCAGACCGGCGCACAACTCGATGCGTTGCGCCCCGGCCCGCGCACATGCATCCACCGAAGCCAGGGAATCCACACAAATTTCAAGACTCATCCGCCGAGCATCCCCCAGAGAGCTGAGCCCGTCAATCATGCCTTGCGTTTTTATAGCACCAGAACCCCAGCGATCTGGAAGCCGGCGCGTATGGCCCACTCAAGCCAGCGCTCCATAGTGCAGCCCAAGCAAATCACGCTTGCCTGCCAGCCAATCCTCCGCTACGCCATAGCGCAGGAGGGCGCAAGCCCGCCGGTCAACCCCCGCGTAGAATTCCAGCCATGCCCATCACTCGCGCACTTCTCTCGGTCTCCGACAAAACCGGGCTCGCCGAATTTGCCACCGCCCTGCACGCCCTCGGGGTCGAGTTGCTGTCCACCGGCGGCACCGCCAAAGCCCTGCGTGCCACAGGACTGCCGGTCATCGACGTATCGGAATACACAGGAGCGCCCGAGTTATTCGACGGCCGCCTTAAAACCCTCCACCCCAAGATCCACGGCGGCTTGCTCCAGCGCCGCGACGATCCGCAACACGTCGCCCAAGGGAAAAAAAATGCCATTCCGCCGATCGATCTGGTGGTGGTGAACCTGTATCCGTTTGAGGAAACCATCGCCAAGCCGGATGTTACGCTCGCCGAAGCCATAGAAAACATCGATATTGGTGGTCCCTCGATGTTGCGCAGCGCGGCAAAAAACCACGCCAGCGTTACGGTGATCGTGGATCCGGCGGATTACGCGCGGGTGATCGAGGAAATGACGGCCCACAAGGGCTGCACCACCAAGGGTTTCCGTGAGCAACTCGCGGTGAAAGTGTTTCTGCGCACCTCGCAATACGATGCGGCCATCACCAACTACCTCGGCCAATGCCGCAGTGGCACTTGCAGCAATTTCTCCCTCAGCCTGCCGCTGGAGCAAGAGTTGCGCTACGGCGATAACCCCCACCAGAAATGCGCCATCTACGGTGATTTCCGCAAGTACTTCACCAAAATCCAAGGCAAAGAACTCAGCTACACCAATATAATCGATATCGAAAGTGCCGCCGATCTTATCCTCGATTTCGTCCGCCCCACCGTCGCTATCCTCAAACACACTAACCCC
>JBAXOP010000051.1:0-22827 GCA_037133195.1 Verrucomicrobiota bacterium
ACATGACGAGTTTGAGCATCCACCAATACTGGTCCATCGGCGGTTTATGCAACATCGCAAAGCCCATCGCCGCAATCAGCAACAGCGCTATGCCGTGCATCATCGACGCTCCTTTCTTGCCCGCTGCACCGAGTAAAATGGCACCTAGCGAAGTGAATAAGGCGAATACGCCGACTAAATGCACGATTTTGAGAAAAATAGGGTCCATGGTGGTTTGCGGGTCGCCGCAGTGTCAGCTAGTTTCGCGTGAGCGCAAGCCCGTTTACTCATAGAATCCAATGGGCCGATTCATTTGACTGAATCATTTGACTTGGCAGGGCCGCACACAACGCTAGGCTGCCAGCCCGTCTCCCGCCGCCATGCCCACCGCCCAACTCCCCCATTTTCCTCCCGCCCCCGGCATGCCTGACGTCCCCCTCCACTTCAATTTCACCAGCGACGTCATCGACAAGTGGGCGGCGCAACGCCCCGCAGCTATGGGCTTGTGGTGGACCGACGACGCCGCCCGCGAGGAGCTATACACGTTCCAACAACTCTCCAACCTCAGCCAGCGGGCGGCAAATTTCTTCCAGACCAGCGGCATCGCTCGCGGCGACCGCGTGCTGCTGGTGCTCCACCGCGTGCCGCAATGGTGGATCGCCATGCTCGGCTTGATCCGCCTCGGCGCCGTGCCTGTGCCGGGCACCCCGCTCCTAACATCACGCGACCTGGATTTCCGCATCGAGGCTGCCAAAATCACCGCGGTCATCACCGACACCGAGGGTGCCCCAAAACTCGCGGATTTTTCCGGCGTGCGCATCGGGGTGGGCGTTGAATGCACGGATTGGACCGATTTTGATGCCGGTCTAGCCGCCGCAGCCGCCGATTATGTAGGCGAGCCGACCAGCAGTGATGCGCCGGGTATCCTGTTTTTCACCAGCGCCACCACCGGCCATCCGAAGATGGTGCTCCACACCCAGGCGAGTTACGGCGTCGCCCACCGACTCACCGGCGAGTATTGGCTCGATCTAGCACCAGAGGACATCCACTGGAACCTCTCCGACGTGGGTTGGGCCAAAGCCGCTTGGTCGAGCTTCTACGCCCCATGGCAGATGGGTGCCTGCGTATTCGTTGCAGACCACCGCGGCAAATTCGATCCGGTAAAAACCTTGCTGACCCTCCAATCCTATCCGATTACCACCTGGTGCGCCCCGCCCACCGCGCTGCGCTTGATCGTTCGCGAGGACCTCTCACAATACCGGTTTCCCAAGTTGCGGCATGCAGTCACCGCCGGCGAACCACTCAATCCCGAAGTGCTTGCCTTGTGGAAAAATGCTACCGGGCTAACATTGTATGAGGCGTATGGCCAAACCGAAACGGTGATGCTTATCGGCAATTTCCCTTGCACCGGCGCGGCGGTACGCCCCGGGTCGATGGGCCTGGCCAATCCGGCATTCGACATCGCCTTGCTCGATGAGCACCTCAATGAATTGCCGGCCGGCCAGGAAGGCGAGGTGGCGCTGCGCGTGGCTCCCATGCGTCCGCTCGGATTATTCCAAGAGTACTGGCAGAACCCGGAAGTGACAGCTGACCGGTTTCGCGGCGATTGGTATCTAACTGGCGACCGAGCCACCCGGGACGCCGACGGTTACTTCTGGTTTGTCGGGCGCAAGGACGATGTGATCAAGAGTTCGGGCTATCGGATCGGGCCGTTTGAAGTGGAAAGCGCGCTGCTCGAGCACCATGCAGTGCTCGACGTGGCGGTGGTCGGCAAGCCTGACCCGATCCGCGGCCAGATCGTCAAGGCGTTTGTGGTATTGCGCAACGGCACGCCCCCCGACGATATCCTCAAGCGCCAATTGCAGGACCACTGTAAACAAGCGGTGGCACCCTACAAATATCCGCGCGAAATCGAGTTTGTCACCGACCTCCCAAAAACCACTAGTGGCAAGACCCGCCACGTCGTGTTGCGGCAACGGGCGTGAAACCCTTGATAAACGACTCAAATCCGCCTAATTGTGCGCCAGCCGTTTTTTTCCACCGGCCCCGCACCGACCTTCGCCTATCCCATGAGCCCGGATTCCGCCAGCCACCCAGTTTCCCCAACCCAGCAACCCGCTTGTGCCTGCGCCGCAGCTGCCGCACTCCCAGACTGGGTGCCGCAGGGCTGCGAACATGATCCGAAATTTGCCTGCCGCGTGATGGCCGGTGTCGAAGCGGCCACCGCGTCCGCCAGCCACCCGCAACCCGCCAAACGCCGCAATCTCAGCCTCGAAGAATACACCCGCGGCGTGCTGGCGGCTGACATCGGTATTCTTTCACGGGCCATCACGTTGGTGGAAAGTAACCACCCGAATCATCACGCGCTCGCCCAACAACTCCTCACCCGCCTGCTGCCCCACACCGGTCGCTCGATCCGCGTCGGCATCACCGGCGTGCCCGGCGCCGGCAAAAGCACCCTCATCGAAACCCTCGGTTGCCTGCTCTGCGGCCAAGGCCACCGCCTCGCCGTACTCGCCGTCGATCCATCCAGCTCGGTGACCGGCGGCAGCATCCTCGGCGATAAGACACGCATGGAAAACCTCGTGCGCCACCCCCACGCGTATATTCGCCCGTCGCCCTCCGGCGGATCGTTGGGCGGGGTGGCCCGCAAAAGCCGCGAGACGATGTTATTGTGTGAGGCCGCCGGCTTCAATGTCATCCTAGTGGAAACCGTCGGCGTCGGCCAAAATGAAATCACCGTCCGCTCAATGGTGGATTTTTTCTTGCTCATCATGCTCGCCGGTGCCGGCGACGAACTGCAAGGCATGAAAAAAGGTGTCATCGAAATCGCAGATTTGCTAGCCGTGAACAAGGCCGACGGTGATAATATCCAGCGGGCCAACCTGGCCGCCGCCGAATCCAACCGCGTGCTCAGCTTCCTGCAACCCGCTACCCCCGGCTGGAAAACCCGCTGCACAACTTGTTCCGCCCACCTGCCCGACACCCTCTCTGAATTGTGGCGCATCATCGACCAATTCGTTGCCGCCACGCGCGAGTCCGGCGCGTTGGCCGCACGCCGTGAGCGCCAGGCCGTCGAGTGGATGCACGCGATGATCGAGGAGGAATTGCACCACCGGTTCTTTCGCAACCCGCGTATCCAACAACTCCTCCCCAGCCTCGAACAACAAGTCGCCTCTAACCAAATTCCCGCCGCCGCCGCCGCCCGCATACTCCTATCGGAATAAGACGATCCCCCCCCCGAACCCGACACACATCCCATGATGCAACACATCAGCAGCAGAAGACGATTTGTAGCGACCACCGCCGCCACAGGTTTGCTAAGCATAGTGCCCCGGCACGTGCTCGGTGGTTCCGGCCAGACACCGCCCAGCGGGAAGCTCAACATCGCTGTTATCGGCCTCGGGTGGATGGGCAGCAAAAATCTTCTCGCCTGTGGAAATGAAAACATCGTCGCTTTGTGTGATGTCGATCACGCCAACGCGGCTCCGTCATTCAACGCCTATCCGAAGGCTGCGGTTTACAAGGATTTCCGGGTAATGCTAGATAAACAGAAAGACATAGATGCCGTGTTGATCGCCACGCCGGACCACACCCACGCTGTTATTAGTATGGCCGCGATGCAGGCGGGAAAGCACGTCTTCTGTCAGAAACCTCTGACCCACGATATTTATGAGTCGCGCATGCTGGCAAAGGCGGCGAAGCAAACCGGGGTGGTCACCCAAATGGGCATTCAGGGACATTCCGCAGAGGGCCTTCGCCTGATTTGCGAATGGATCTGGACAGGTGCCATCGGCACGGTGCGCGAAGTCGATGCGTGGTGCGGGCTTTCCTATGCGCCGCACGGCCATGCCTGGTGGAGTTCACCTCGGGGCGAACGCCCCAACGAAAGCCTGACGGCGCCGGCCCATCTCGACTGGGACCTGTGGCTCGGACCGGCCCCCGAGCGTCCCTATCACAGTTGCTATCACCCGATGGTCTGGCGGTGCTGGTGGGATTTTGGCTCTGGCATGATGGGCGACCGCGGTGCCCACACCCTGGACTCCGTTTTCACGGCTCTTAAACTAAGCGCCCCCACCTCCATCGAGGGTTCGGGCATCGTCGGTGGCAATGCCGAGGTCCATCCCGACAAGGCGGTAGTGGTCTATCATTTTCCAGAACGTGAAGGGTTCCCTCCGCTCAAGCTCTCTTGGTATGAGGGACAACAACCGCCGCAGCCCAAGGACCTGGAAGAAGGGCGCAAACTTCCTGAGGAAGGTGGGGTTTTGTTCAAGGGCGACAAGGGGACGATCCTGTGCGGGGTTTATGGCGATAGCCCCCGCCTGATCCCGGAGGCCGCGATGCAAGCATACCAACGACCGCCAAAGACACTGCCCAGAATCAAGGGCTGCCATGAGAAAAATTGGATAGATTCTATCAAGACCGGCAGCAAGGCCAGCGCCGATTTCTGCTACTCTGGCCCCTTGACCGAGCTTGCCTTGCTAGGAAATCTCGCCAAACGATTCCCGGACCAGAAACTGTTATGGGACAACGAACTCATGAAGGTGACTACTCTCGATGCCGCCAATGAGTGGGTGCGCAGGCCCTACCGCAAGGGCTGGTCACTTTGATGCCAATCCATTAACCTCCTCCTGAGTAAGTCAACGTAACTCGTTGATTTTCAATAGACCGATTTTTATGGCTTTTCTTCCTCCCGTTCCAATCTGCCCCCTTTCTGACTTACTGCCCACTCCATACCTCCATACCCGCCCCGGGTTCCGTGCTTGCGTCTTGCCGTCTTGCATCTTCACAAAAACAGCTCCGCCTTTCCCATTATCGCACTTTTTTCCTTGTTGCCCCCCCCCATCGACGGCTCTAAATGCCTCCGACGAACGGGAAATCCCAGAGAAGCGCATTCCCGTGCGGCAATTGTCCCTATTATACCGCACGCTGTATAGTAGAGACAATTGCCGCATTCTGTTCAAGAAAACTGTTCGATAAGAAAATTTATGCCCAACACTCTCACAATATCCACACTCAAAACTGAAGCGCGAGCATTCGCGATTCAAGAGTCCGCATTCCCCGAGCCATCGCTGTATGGGGTTACAGACGGCAAGGCCGTGGGCACATACCTTGAGCACAAGTTTCAAGCGTATTTGCATACCAAATATCGCTACGTGGAAGGGTCTTCAGCGAAGGGAATTGATTTCCCAGAACTTGAGGTCGACATCAAGGTGACAAGTATTCGTCAGCCTCAGTCATCGTGCCCTTTCAAGTCCGCTCGGCAGAAGATTTACGGTCTTGGCTACAACCTGCTTGTTTTCGTATATGAGAAGACCGACGACGAGGCAGCAAGAACTGGGAGATTGAATATTCTCCACACTATTTATGTGGATCGAACCCGAACAGCGGATTTCCAGACTACTTCTGGCCTTGCTCGCATCATGGAGAACGATGGAAATCTGGATGACATTTTGGGATTTTTCGGTGAGCGAATGCTACCGCTAGACGATATTCAGGCGCAGACACTTGCGGAAGAAGTGCTCGCAAGTCCACCAGATATTGGCTACCTTACAATTTCCAACGCATTGCAGTGGCGGCTTCAATACAGCCGAGTGATTCAACAAGCTGGTGCGATCACAGGAATCGAAGCACTATGAGCGAGAAAAAAGAATTTGGCGACTTTCAGACCCCAGAAAGCTTGGCAATGAGGGCTGTCGCCCTCATTGCCAAGCTGTTTGACGATCCCGATTATGTAGTCGAGCCAACATCTGGAGTCGGAGGTTTTTTAGGTGCAGCAGCGAACCACTGGAATGGGACTGCGACCTACGAGGGCTACGAGATCAATAGGCAATATGTCGAGGCTTCTCGTGTCCGATTGGCGGGACTTGGGGTTGAAGTGCATCACCGAGATTTCTTCACTGAGGATTGGGCGTCCAATCTATCCAAATCAGGCAAGCCTAGAGTTCTCGTTATTGGTAACCCACCTTGGGTTACCAATTCCGATTTAGGCCAGCTTGGGAGTAGTAACCTTCCAAAGAAGACGAATTTTCAAGGCTTGAGAGGGTTAGATGCACGGACAGGGAAGGCGAACTTCGATATTGCAGAATGGATGCTGATTCGTCTGATCGAAGCTCTTCCTCCGACGGGAGCGATTGCCATGCTATGCAAGACCATGACCGCTCGGAAGGTTCTAAGGCATTTTTGGAAGACCGATGGAGGGCGGAAAGATTCTCATTTGTTTAATATTGATGCGAAAGCTGAATTTGATGTTTCGGTAGATGCCTGCCTATTCTTTACCACCGGAAAAAAGATTTCTGATCGAACAGCGACCGTCCATGCCGACCTAGATTTTGCATCCGTTCAGAAGAGGATTGGTTTTATCGACGGTGACTTAGTTTCAGACATTGATTGCTATGAGGCTCACCGGAATCTCGATGGAGGATCGTCTTTTTACACTTGGCGTTCGGGCGTTAAGCACGATGCGTCCAAAGTCATGGAGTTTACTAACAAAGATGGGCGGTTGATTAACGGATATGGCATTAAAGTCGATATTGAGGCTGACTACGTATTCCCGTTGCTTAAGTCGTCTGATCTTGGCAACGGCCGTATTGCGATACGCAAGTCGGTTTTAGTTACCCAAAGACATACAGGAGACGACACGTCAGTGATCGAGCAGAAGGCTCCAAAGACATGGGCTTATTTGATGGAGCACTCGGACGCCCTTGATGGGAGGAAAAGCTCTATTTATACGAACCGACCCAGATTTTGCGTGTTTGGGATTGGATCTTATTCTTTTGCTCCTTGGAAGGTGTGCATTTCTGGACTCTACAAGAAGATTTCATTCGTGCTGGTTGCGCCTTCTGATGGTCGCCCAGTCATGGTCGATGACACATGTTATTCAATTCCTTGCTCCACCCAAAAGGAAGCCGAGCTCCTTTACGATCTGCTGTCTTCGGAGGAAGCAACTGCATTTCTGAATTCCTTGATCTTTTTAGATTCCAAGCGACCGATGACGGTCGATGTGCTTCGTAGATTGTCTATTGTCGAACTAGCACGAGACTTGGGAAGGCTCGACGAGATTCAGGAAGTCTGTCAGTCCGGGTTAATAGATGACAATGGAACTGACACACAGATGTCGTTGCTGATGGAGCCAAAAAAGAAATATCGAACAAGGCGGTGCAGTCAACGCGCTACCGCGCGTGACTGACCTTTAACGTTGCTAAAAACTTATTCCATCGAAAACCATGAAGCTAATTCCACTCTTTTCATTTACATTGTCACTGTTGCTCAGTTCCTGCGTTATCTTTCCGCATTATGATCACCTTGCAGATAAGATTGATGGCACAGTCAGGAACAAACATGGCGAGCCCGTGGTCGGAGCGAAAATTGATTACATATATGGTGGGCGTCACGAAGTGGGTCACACCTATTCTAAGAGTGACGGAATTTATTCCTTCGGTCCCTTTCGTCAATGGTTTTGGATTACATATATTGGCTCACCCGGAGTAGCACCTTTTCCTTACAGTCTGGGCGCTGGTGACAAGCCCGACATGTTGCGCGTCTCAACGGGACAAGCTACTGCTATCTATCTTCGTGGGAATAAAGTCGATTTTTATTCACGGACAAATTCTTCACCGTATAGCCTCCAATTAAAAGAATGGGAACAGACGCATCCAAAGCGATGGCTTGGTAATAGTACACATCTTACACTTGATCAAACGATGCGTGATAAAGATCCCAAGGTAATACAAAACAACTAATGTAACTATTGTGAAACAACACAAGAAAGCGAACAGGACACCTCCTAACGGGCCATAAGCACCTCAGTCTCATTCCATTTTCCTTTTAATCGCTTCCGTAGGTGCACTCAAACGCACGCTAATAAAAAATGAAATCCAAGAGCCTATTTATCACCCTGATGCTGCTTGGTTTAGCGGTAATGACATCCTGTACTCATAAGAATGATCCATATGCAGATCTTGATCCTGCTGGTGAAGCTCGGTCTAAGATTAGAATCAGCGATGAGCAGGTTACGCAGTTGCCAAGCGTGATTAGCGTGAATGAACTTAAGTCTCTGTGGGGACATGCAGAAGGACAGCCTGGACCAAGATTTACCTATGCATGTCGCGACCATAAGGGTCAGTTTTTTTGGGTGTACTACAGAAGAGAGAATCCAAATTCAATAGACTCAAGATGGATCGTGGATCGGATTCTACGTTCAGACCGTATTGAAGAAGTATCTGTCCACGTCTGGCCGCCCAACTATACACCTGCTCCAGAGCCCAAGATAGAATACATCCAAAGCTACTGACATGAACAAAGAATGCGAGCTGTGGGTGGCAACCGGCAGGAGCGTCCCTGATGAAATCGGAGTTTGATACGGCCGGTGCCACCACTATAACGTGCGTGAAAAAAGGCGAAGAATTTTCCTTGCAAACCGCACGGGATAACGCACGGTCCCCGCATGGAAGACTATCACAGCTGCTTCCGCCCGTTCAGACCTATACAGGGTCATTAATTCTGCGGTTTCAGATCACGAACCGGTCTACATTACCGGCAGGCGGGGCAACGCCGTTTTGGTTGGCGAAGCTGACTGGAGGTCAATTCAAGAGACATTGTACCTTGTCAGCATACCAGGAATGAGAGACTGATCCGCCATGGGATGGAAGAACCGACCGCAAACTGCAGCCGGGAGATTGACCTGTGAGCTACGAGCTGGTCTACACCACACAGGCGAAGAAGGATGCGAAAAAACTCAAGGGCAGTTCCTTGGCTAAGAAGGCCAGGAAGTTGCTAGATTCAATCGGTGAGAATCCATTCGCAGATCCGCCGTTTGAGGCACTTGTTGGAGATCTTAGGGGAGTCTATTCACGACGCCTTAATATCCAGCATCGCTTGGTCTATCAAGTATACGAAGAGGAACGTATAGTAAAAATCATGAGCCTTGGCGATGCGCCGCACCACCCGCTCCAGCATGATCTGGGAGGTGGCGACGCTGCCGTAGCTGCGGATTTCACCCTTGGAGCCGGGTTCGGCGAGGGCAATCGAAGTTTGTTCTTTATGGACGTCGAGTCCGATGTACAATTTGGTCGTCGTGTCTGAGTTCGTTTTCATTACTTGCATTGTATTGGAATTCAATGCCTTGGGGCCCGGCTTTTCGGATTGACACTGCGTCAGGTGCGCAATAGATTCAGCCATGAACGTTCAGGAATTGGCAATGCGATTACCCCGGGTCGAGAAGCTGCGACTCATGGAAGCACTGTGGGATAACCTCAGCCACGAGGCTGTGGAGGTCGACTCGCCGTCTTGGCATGAAGCCGTGTTGAGAGAGACCGCAGAGCGTGTTGCCTCCGGCGGGGAGGTTTCTGTGGATTGGGATGCGGCGAAGCGTCATCTTAGGAGGCTGTGAATGGCAATCCGCATCCTACCATCCGCGGTTGCCGATCTCGATGACGGGAGAGAATTTTACGAAGCACGGGAAACAGGACTGGGCGATTGCTTCCAGGACTGCCTTTTCTCCGACATTGCCATTGGTGTTGGTATTAGCATGACCGCCGAAACGGGTGGAGTTGGTTTGAGTTACAAAGCACTTGGCATTCTTCGAGGCACATCACCGCTTTTTGCCGATTTGTGTCGTCAGTGCGGCACGGTTATCAGATTTCATGTCAAGGAAGCAGACAAGCCTTGGATTGAGCATAAGTGATTTGATATTACAAAATGCCGCTTAACAAGAATCCGGGACCAACCGCCGTTGGCGCTGTCCGTTCCGTCCAGTCGCTCCACTCCATAGTAAATGTGGAGACTTAGCTGTTACAGGCGGCGGGCAGGATGCCCGCGCCACGTGGCCCGGCATCCTGCCCGGAGCCTCCAAACAAAAGTTACTCCCGATTTCCCCCCCGGCACCGGCGCTCTGAGCCTCAAGGTCCTCTGAACCGAAAATGCAATTCTGGATGAACGCGCAGCCAATAAAAGCATACTTCCGCTATCGGCATCGCCTAGCAACTGTATACAAAGCTGGAGGCGCAGCAGTATCGCCTGAAAACGGAAGGCGACACACCCGCCATCTCCGGCGGCAGCGATGTGGCGGTTCTGAGGGCGAACGCTGCTTTCTGGAGATTTTTTACCCGCGCAGCGACAAGATTCGATAATCCGCCCAACTCACACCCGTACCCTTGCCGATGAATTACCACCTACTCGCTGTAGCCGCACTGCTACTCGCGTCCCTGCAAGCCGCTACCCTCCACGTCGCCCCCACCGGCGACGACGCCCACTCCGGCACGGCGACCGCGCCGCTGCGCAGCATCCAGCATGCCGCAGAACTGGCGCAACCGGGCGACACCATCACCGTGCACGCCGGCGTCTATCGGGAAAATATTCACCCGCCGCGCGGCGGTGAATCCGACGCCAAACGCATCATCTATCAGTCCGCGCTAGGCGACAAGGTGGAGGTCAAGGGTTCGGAAGTGGTCAAGGGTTGGGTCAAGGTGCAGGACAATGTCTGGAAGGTGGCCGTTGCTAACACCCTCTTCGGCGGCTTCAATCCCTACAGCGACCTGATCCATGGCGACTGGTTTTGGGACAGGGGCCGGGCGCATCACACGGGCGCCGTCTATCTGAACGGGGCGTGGGTGATCGAGGCCGCCAAACTCGACGACGTGCTCAAACCCATCGGCGATACCCCGCTGTGGTTTGCCAAGGTGGACCAGGACCAGACGACGATTTGGGCGCAGTTCAAGACAGTTGATCCCAACGAACAACTCGTCGAGATCAATGTGCGCCGGACGGTTTTCTATCCGGATAAGCCGGGCTGCAATTATATCACCGTGCGCGGATTCACCCTGCGCCATGCGGCCACCCCGTGGGCACCACCCACCGCCGAGCAGGTGGCATTGATCGGCACCCATTGGAGCAAGGGTTGGATTATTGAAAACAATGTCATCTCTCATTCGGCTTGCAGCGGATTGAGCCTGGGAAAATACGGCGATGAGTTTGATAATAAGTCGGCCAATTCCGCAGGCGGTTATGTCGAAACCATCGAGCGTGCGCTCAAGAACGGTTGGAACAAGGAGACCATCGGCCACCATCTGGTACGCAACAACACCCTCTCACACTGCGGCCAGGCGGGCATCGTTGGCAGCCTGGGAGCGGTGTTCAGCAAGGTCATTGGCAACACGATCCATGATATCCATGTCCAACGCGCTTATGACGGATGCGAACAGGCCGGCATCAAGTTCCATGGTGCCATCGATTGCGAAATCCGCGGCAACCATATCTATCGGGCCTACCGCGGCCTGTGGCTCGATTGGATGGCGCAGGGCACCCGCGTCACTGGCAATTTATTCCATGACAACACTGCGGAAGATATCTATGTGGAGGTCAATCACGGCCCGTTTCTTGTCGATAACAACCTGTTGCTTTCATCCCGAAGTTTGTGGGACATGTCCGAAGGCGGTGCCTATGTGCATAACTTGCTGATCGGAAGAATCGACAATTGGTACGACATGGGGCGTCTGACGCCCCACTTGCAGCCGCACTCAACGACTGTAGCCGGGTTGACCATCACCCAGGGCGGAGACAACCGATACTTCAATAACATCTTCGTCGGTCAGGGGCTCCCTGGCGACCCACCCGTACCAACCACCCATCCAAAATCGAGCATCACCGGCTACGGTCTGTGGGTCTATGACGCTCGGAAGGCCCCGCCGAAAACGGGCGGCAACGTCTATCAGAATGGTGCCCGACCGTGTACCGGGGAAGTGGCTGGGCAGACGATGGCGGAGGTCAACCCAGCCGTCAAACTCGTCGAGAAGAGCGATGGATGGTATCTCGAAATGATATGCGACAAGGCATGGAATGCCGGCGCTCAATGCAAACCCGTCACCACCGCGTTACTCGGTATGGCCGCCATCCCGAAGCTGCCCTTTGAAAATCCCGACGGCTCGCCACTCACGATCGATGGCGACTACTTCGGAAAACCCCGCAATCCGGCCGAAATATCAGCCGGCCCCTTCGCCAACCCCGGCACCGGCGCACTGAGCCTCAAGGTCCGCTGAGTCTCCCGGGTTACTTGAAGATTTCAATCTGGCTCCTCTCCAGGCTCCTCTCCAGCTTCGTCATTTTCCACGTCGTCGGGGAATGGCAAGGAGTCCAGCGAGGCGCGGTAGGCGGCTTGGTCGAATGGCCGGTGGTGGCGCAGGACCTGATCCATTGCCTCGCCCAGACAGAGGGCAATCTGGTCCTTGGCTTCGGTCGCCTCGAGACCGAGTTTTTCCAGTCTAACGAGTGCGGCGGCTACGTAGCGGGTTTGCGGCGATGTGAGTTGTTGCTCCACAGCGGCGAGGAGGTCGGGAAGGAGGTCGTCGGACATGGGGGAAGAAGAATTTTGGATTTTGGATTTTGGATTTTGAATTTTGAATTTTGAATTTTAAATTTTGGATTTTGGATTTTGGATTGGGACGATAGCGTTGCGCTGTTGAGTCGTTCTTACTCTTTCATTCAAAATCTAAAATTCAAAATTTAAAATTTAGATTAGCGACTGGCAATTGGAGCCACGGGTTATACTCGTGGGGGATGGGGGCTTGGAAATGGAGGCGCTCGTGGGAGATAGGATGATCGAAGGTGAGTTGCCAGGCGTGGAGCATCAAGCGGCCGGTGAGGGCGGAGGATTGGCTGGGCTTGCCGTAGATGGGATCGCCGACCAGCGCGGCGCCGCGGTGGTGGAGGTGGACACGGATTTGGTGGGTGCGCCCGGTATGGAGGTGGCAGAGGACCAACGCAGTGAGCGAGGCGGCATCCACCGCCAAAACCTCGTAGTCAGTGATGGCTGCCTTGCCGCCAGGCGGATTGACCACCGCCATTTTTTGACGATTGACCGGATGGCGCCCAATGTGGGTGAACACCGTGTCTTTTTCCGGCCGCGGAATCCCCTGAGTTACCGCCAAATAGATTTTTTCCATGGTGCGGCCCGCAAATTGACCGACCAATGATTGGTGGGCGACGTCAGATTTTGCCACCACCAAGCAACCGGACGTGTCCTTGTCCAGGCGATGCACGATGCCGGGGCGCTCAACGCCGCCGATGCCGGAAAGTTTCCCCTGGCAATGGTGGAGCAAGGCATTGACGAGAGTGCCATCCGGATTGCCCGGAGCCGGGTGTACGACCATGCCCGGCGCTTTATTGAGCACTAACAGGTCGGTGTCTTCAAACAGAATCTCGAGCGCAATGTCTTGCGCGACGGCGTCAAGCGGCACCGCCTCGGGCAAGGCGATGGTGATGTGATCGCCGAGTTTCACCGGGTTGCGCGGCTTGGAGGGTTGCCCATTGACGTGGATGTACTGGTCGCGAATGAGCGTCTGAATACGCGAGCGCGACAATTCGGGCAACCGGGCCGCGAGAAAGGCGTCTAGGCGTTCGCCGGGCAGGTCATCGACTCGGATCTCCACAGGCGGAGCATTTCAGGAAAATCGCCCACAGCAAGATTCAAGTTTGCAGAGCACGAGGCGGACCGATAGCTTTCCGCCATGCCGGACGCCGCAGAGGAAATCGCCTATTGCCATGCTTGCGGGAGCCCGATGGATGTCTCGGCAATGGGGCCGTTCGCCAACGTCGAGTGCCCGCAATGCGCCAAACATACTCGGGTGAAACGCGAGTTCGGCCCCTACACCCTGCTGCGGCGCCATGCCATCGGCGGCATGAGCGTGGTCTTTATCGCCCACGATAATACGCTCGACCGCGAGGTAGCCGTCAAAATCCTCAACGAAGCCTACTCCGCCGACGCCCACCGCATCGCCTCCTTCGAGGAAGAAGCACGCCTGACCGCCTCATTCAGTCATCCCCATGTGGTACGCGTTTTTACCACCGGACGGGCGTTCGGACGCTTTTTCATCGCCATGGAATTTGTCGTCGGCGGTCATTTCGAACAGCAAATCACCGAACGCGGCACCATCCCCGAACGCGAAATGCTCATCCTCGCCATCCAAGTGGCCGAGGGCCTCAAGGCCGCCCACAGCGCCGGCTTGATTCACCGCGATATCAAGCCGGGCAATATCCTGCTGGATGGGGACGGCCAGGCAAAGATCGTGGATTTCGGGTTGGCATTATTATTAGGTAAGGGAGGCACCGCCCAAGCCAAGGAAATCTGGGCCACCCCGTATTACGTGCCGCCGGAAACCATCGAGGGCCATCCCGAAGATTTCCGTTCCGATATGTATGCCTTCGGTGCCACCGTCTATCACGCCTTGGCCGGCAAACCGCCCTGTGATGAGGAGAGCATGGCCACCGTGATTTTGCGTGAGGCGAAACGCAAAGTGGTGCCCCTGCAAACCTCCGCCCCATGGGTGACCCAGCAAACGTGCGCAGTGGTGGATCGGGCGATGGCCTATGATCCCGCTAAACGCTTTCAGTCATACGACGAAATGCTGGCGCACCTGAACGACGCGCTCAAACATTTGCGTGCAGGCGCATCCTCATTGCGGGGCATTCCGGCCGGCACCAAGCGCCGCCATTCCGCCACTCGCCACAATCTCCACTTGCTCCTTGGCCTCGGCGGCGTGATCACCCTCGCCGCGCTGGCGACTCTCGCTTGGTGGCGGACACACCACCCTTCCAAAACCCCGGACAAACCCGTGCCTGCCGCAGTGGAAATCGCCGCGCCCCCTGCCAGCACCGCAGCCAGCACAGCTCCCGTGAACGATGCGACCGACGCCACCCGCATCGCCAACCTCTATCGACAAGCCCGCAGCGCATTGGAGGCTGCTGATTATGAAAAGGCCCGCTCCCTGTTTGTCGCCTTGCGCAATGACAACCAAGTGCAAGAACCGACCCGCTCCTGGGCCGGCGTGGAGGCGGTGGTCATGCCCTACCTTAATGGCCAATCGGGCCTCGCCAGCCAAGAGGCAAAGGCCACCACCAGCCATCTCATCGGTGCCCGCCTCGACGATCTGGCGATCAAACAGCGACTGCTGCCAGTCCTGGGAAAACTCGCCGACTTGCCCTCAATTGCCGCCGCCGATACTAACATGACGGCTGGTGGCGTGCCCGCCACGATGGCCTGGCTGCTCGCCGGCCTCAAAAATTGGGAGCAAGGGAATTTTGCCGAGGCCGCCACATTTTTCAATGCGGTACAATCCGCCAACTTGGGCCAAATGGATTCTTGGGCTACGATCTATCAAAAACTCGCGGGCGACTACCTAGCCGATTTCAAGCTGCTGTCGCACCCCGTGTTTGACCGCCCCCCCCAAGGGAAAGCCGCCTGCGCCCAAGCCATCGCCCAACTTGAGTCCTTGCGCCCCAACCTCAAAACCCGCGGCCGAGCTACCTTCAATGCCTCCGCCTGGAAACTCGACCTCGAACGCCTCGCCCGCTTGCCAGAACCCTCCGATATGCCCGAATCGTCCGATAAGTCCGATAAGTCCGATAAGTCCGATAAGTCCGATAAGTCCGATAAGTCCGAATCGTCCGATAAGCCCGATAAGTCCGATAAGTCCGATAAGTCCGATAAGCCCGATAAGTCCGATAAGTCCGATAAGCCCGATAAGCCCGAATGAGCCGCCGTCTCCGCTAAAAAACCCCGCCTCCCCTGCCGTGCCCGATTTATTTTCCACTCCTCCTGCCTTAGCCAATAAGCCGGAGCCGGCCGAACCGCTGGCAGCGAGAATGCGGCCGCGCTCGCTCGACGAGGTGGCCGGCCAGGCGCACCTATTGGCCCCCGGCAAATTGTTGCGCCGAGCGATTGAATCGGACCGCTTCACCTCATTGATTTTCCACGGCCCGCCGGGCACCGGCAAAACCACCTTGGCCAGCGTGATCGCTCGTAGCACCGGCTCGCGCTTTGAAGCTCTCAATGGCGTCGAATCCAACGTGGCGGAAATCCGCGCAAAAATTGATCAGGCCCGCACATGGCGCGATTTACGCGGTGAGACCACTGTCCTGTTCATCGACGAGATCCACCGCTTTAACAAGGCCCAGCAGGACGTGTTGCTGCCCCACATCGAACGCGGCATCGTTAGATTCATCGGCGCCACCACCCAAAACCCCTACTTCTACGTCAACTCACCCCTGGTCTCTCGCTCACAAATTTTTCAACTCGAGCCCGTACCGGTGGCTGATGTGGTCAGGGTGTTAGAACGGGCGCTGGCCGACGCCCAGCGCGGCCTCGGTCATTTGAACATCGTCGCCGAGCCCGCAGCTCTCATTCATCTATCGGAAAAATCCGATGGCGACGTGCGCAAGGCGCTCAGCGCGCTGGAACTCGCCGCCCTAACAACATCTCCCGCATCCGACGGCCTGATAAATCTGACGCTGGCGGTGGCCGAGGAATCCATCCAGCGCAAAGCAGTGGTGTACGATGCGGGTGGCGACGCCCATCACGACACGATTTCCGCTTTCATCAAATCCATCCGCGGCTCCGACCCCGATGCCGCGCTATACTGGCTGGCGAAGATGTTGCATGCCGGCGAGGACCCGCGCTTCATTTCGCGACGCTTGGTCATCGCCGCCTCGGAGGACATCGGCCTGGCTGATTCCAACGCCTTGCGCGTCGCCCTCGACGCCCATCACGCGCTCGAATTCGTCGGCATGCCCGAAGGCCGCATCCCCCTCGCCCATGCCACCGTCTATCTAGCCACCGCTCCCAAATCCAACACCGCCTACGCCGCACTTGGCCTCGCCATGGCTGATGTGGAAACCGGCCGCACCCTCGCCGTGCCAGTCCATTTGCGCAGCCCCACCCGCAAAAAACTAGCCGCCGCCTCCGGTGAATCCCCCGCCGCCATGAATTATCTCTATCCGCATGACTTCAACGGTGCCCATATCCCCCAGGCCTACCTGCCAGAGGGACGCCGATACTATCAACCCGGCGAGCAGGGCATGGAAAAGCGCATCAAAGAACGCCTCGAATTATGGCGTGCCTCCTTCCCCGGCCAAACGCCCCCGCCGCATCCATAGCTGCGGCGCCGCTTGGAGCGGATTCATTCACCTAGCATGGGCCGCTTGCGGGCAAGCCACGAGGTCCGGGCATCCTGCCCAATACTGGCAGGTAAAAAGGAGGATCAGGCTTCTCGTTCGGCACTTGGCAAACAAGTGTCGTTTCGCCGCCATTCACGGCAACAGATCCGCGTAAATACCCGGATCGCTACCGGCAATCTCGATAGCCCCGCAAGCCTTGGCATAAAATTCCCTCGGACCCACTCCGCCGATGATCGCGTAGGCATAGCCGAGTTCGCGCAATGCTTCCAGCGCCTTGAATAACAGCGCCTTGCCCAATCCCTCACCGCGCTCACTCTCCACCACCCCGGTCGGCCCGAAAAACCCGCGCTGCGTCGTCTCAAAGCAAGCAAACCCAAGAACTTTCGCGTCGCGAGTGGCAATAAAGCAGGCGACCGGTTGGCGGCTGAATGCTACTTCGATCTCGCTGACCCATTTTGCCGAGAAATGATCCCTGGCAAAGGCGGCTAGCGTATGTTTTTCAAAGGCTCGTGCACGCCGCAGCGTCACGCCGGCATCCGCCACATCGCCATACAATTCCGCAGCATCAGGTAAAGCATACAAGCGCACCAACATGTCGATCATGCCGCTGAGCTAACTCCAATCCGCCCGGCCCGCAAAGCCCAAAATCGCCGCTTTCCAATAGCGCCGGCACCCCTCCTCTCGCGGCGCTCCTTTCAGGTCAGTAAAACCATCACTTTACCCCTCTCCTGTGAGCCCCGCGATTTTTTGCGTGCCATTGTTCACCAGCCTGCTTGACTATGCCCAGCGCACGATGCCGGACCTTCCCCCTGAAGAAACTTTGCTATTGGTCGATCCCGATTTGGATTTTCTGGATTGGGCCACCAAGCATTTGGCCGCCGATGGACTGCGTATTCTGCGCTGCGATAACGCTGATAATGCGCTCAAAGTGCTGACCAAGACATCGGTGAACTTGGTGCTGGCCGCATTTGACCTGCAACCCTTTGATGGCATGGAGTTGCTGGGCCGCATCCGCCTGGAAAGTCCGCAAACCATGGTGATTCTGACCACCGGCTTCCCGACCACCGGCCAGATCATTGAGGCGACCCAACGCGGCGCCCACGACGTGCTGCGCAAGGAATCTCTGCCCTTTGAACTGCGCCACATCGTCGAATCCGCCCTCCAAACCCACGAAAACCGCCGCAGCGCCGGCAGCCCGGAGGCCGAATTACCGAGCCACGATGGCAGAGTGAAAATTATCGGAGGCTCGCGTGCTCTCCAGGACGTGTTCAAACTAGTCGGACGGGTGGCCCGCACCGACGCTCCGGTACTTGTCACCGGCGAAAGCGGCACCGGCAAGGAACTCATCGCCAAGGCGATCCACGAGTACAGCCCGCGCCGTAAGCACGAGATGATCACCCTCAATTGCGGTGCCATCCCCGAAAACCTCCTCGAAAGCGAAATCTTCGGCCACGAAAAAGGCTCCTTCACCGGGGCTATCGCTCGCCGCTCCGGCCGCTTCGAACAAGCCGACGGCGGCACACTTTTCCTCGATGAAATCGGCGACATGCCGCTGACAATCCAGGTGAAATTGCTCCGCGTACTGCAAGATGGCTCGTTTTCCCGCGTGGGCGCCAACGAAACCCTCAACGCCGACGTTCGCATCATCGCCGCCACCCACAAAAATCTCGCCGCTGAAGTGGCCGCTGGACGCTTCCGCGAAGACCTGTTCTACCGCCTCAACGTCGTCGAACTTGCTATCCCTCCTCTGCGCGAACGCTTGGAAGATGTCCCACTTCTCGCCGAGTACTTCCTCCAACGCATCACCAGAAAAAATGGCATGGCCCGCATCCGCATCTCCGCCGAAGCTATCACCGCCCTCCAAGCCCACTGCTGGCCCGGTAACGTCCGCGAACTGGAAAATACGATCGCCCGCGCCTGCGCTCTGGCCACCTCCTCCATCCTGCTGCCCATGGATATTCCTCTGGCATCCGTCCCGGGCATCGCCCAACGCGGCCTCCCGGAAGCCATCGACCGGCTGATCAACGCCGCCCCCGGCGGGGTCGATGTCATTTCCTGGCTCGCCAGTGAAATTGCCGGACGTGCCATTGACCGCGCAGCCGGTGATTTCAAGGAAGCCGCCATCACCCTTGGCATCGACCCTGCCGAGTTAAAAAAACTTCTCACCCATAAGACCTGACGTCGCCACCTCGCTCACACATCACCCGTCGTTGCCGCTTCCCCCCACTCTTCCTGACCTGCCACTCCTCAAGCTAGCCACTGCCTGATGCGCTCGTTTTTCCTCGGTTTACTCCTCGCACTACCGCTGGCGGCACCTGTAGCCCACGCGGACCCAGCGATGGAAGCGCCCGCCGCCCTGCGGCAGGGCGAAGAGGCGTTGGCCTCGGGCCTGTGGGAAATAGCCGTAACCCGTTTCAGCAGGCTGCTCCAGGATCCCACCTTGCCAGGCGCCCAAAAACCCCGCGTCGCCATCCGCTTGGCCGAGGCGTGGATCCGCAGCGGCAACTGCGCCGAAGCACTCGTTTTGCTCCGCCAGTCGTTCGCCGACAAAGACCCGGAGGCTTATTTCTGGAAAGCCCAGGCACTCGCCGCCTGCGGCCGGTTTGCCGAGGCGATCAACGCCTTCGCCCCTGCCCTGGATAACCCTCTCGCCCCCTACCGCCGCGAAGCTTGCCTCTCCCGCGCCAGCCTCCTTTTCTCCCTCAACCAAACCGCCGCCGCCCTCACCTCACTCAATACCCTCGCCTCCGATCCCAATCCACCCACCGCCGCTGCCGCACGCCTCCGCCAAGCCGAAATCCTCCTCGCTCAAGGCGATATCAACCGCGCCAGAGAAACCCTCCCATTGCCTCCCGCCCTCTCCCCTTCCCAGCGCCCTCAAGCCGCCTTTCTGGATGCTTGCCTGCTTCTCGCTGAGGCCAAACCCGACGCCGCCATCCTCGCCTTTGGCTCACTCGTCGCCCAGCCACAAGGCCAGTCACTCAACCGCCACGCCGCCGCCGCCATCGGCTTGGCCGATGCCATGGCCGTCCAAGGCTCATCGGCCGCCGCCTCTAAATCGTTGCTCTCCTTCATTCAGGGGCATCCAGACTCGCCGCTGCTAGACGCAATGTTCCAGCGCCTGCTGCAATGGCTGCCTTCCAAGCCCGGTCCCACCGATCCCATCCTCGAACAACTCGCCCAATGGATCCCCCCTCTGCCACCGCCCGCCGCCTGCGCCATCAACGCCCGCGGGGGCTGCGCCGTCGCCGCTTGGCCCCTCGTCTCAGAACCCTCCAATCTCGCCGCCTGTGCTCTCTATACCCGCGCCATCGGCCTGCGACGCCTCTCCAGTTCGGAAGCCCATACCGATGCCTACCGCCTCCTCACTCGCTTACGCTTGGAATTTCCGGCCCATCCGCTCGCCACCCGTGCCATGCTGCAAGCCGGTCGCTGGCTCGTCGATGACGGCCACACCAACCAAGCCCTAGCGATGCTCGCTGCCGTGCGCGACTCCTCCACGAAGGCCCCCGCCTTGGTCGGCGAGGCCGCCTTTGTCTCTGCGCAAGCCGCCTTCGTTGCTGGCGACTCGCAGCAAGCCGTGCGCCTGTTTGAAGATGCCGCCAAATCCCTCACCGCACAAGCCGCCGATACTGCCTGTCTGAATGCCGCTCTCGCCCGCCTCCAGCAAGGCGAACTCATCGCCATCTCGTCCCGCGATGCCTCCCGAATGACCCCCGAAACCCTCACCGACCTCGCACTCGAACAAGCCCTCGCCGCCACTCCACCCGCCGCCGCCAAATCCGCCCTCGCCTCCTTCATCTCTAACCACCCAGACCACCCCCGTCTCGCCGAGGCCCGCCTCGCCGCCGCCGATGCCGCCCTCTCCACCAGCCCTCCGGATCTCACCACGGCCCGCGAGCAACTCGACGCCTTGGCCGCCCCCCAAGCCGCCATCGAGTCGCTCTTGCCCGTAAGTCTGGCCCTCACCCGTTTGCGCCTCACCGACCTATCCAATGATGCCCCAGCCACCATTGCCGCCGCCCGCGCATTCCTCGAAAGTTTTCCCACCGAACCCGCGGCTGCCGACGCCGCCTTGGTCCTAGGTCGCAATCTCTTCATATCTGGCGATTACAATCCTGCCCGTATGACTCTTGAAAAAATCGCCGCTACCAATCCCTCGCCGCCTCGCGCCCAAGCGGCATGGCTTTTGGCCGCACGCGCCGCATCACTCATCCCTTCACCTCAATCCCGCGAGGAGGCTATCACGCTCTTCGATCATGCCATCACCCTCAAGGGGCCTCTGCGCCCCATCGCCAGCTTGGAAAAAGCCCGCCTTTTGATCGACCTCGACCGCCTAGCCGACGCGCTCACCCTGCTGCGCAAATGGAATGAGGCCCTGCCCAAAGACGACCCGCTGCGCCTGCCGGTCGGCTTTCTGCTGGGAGAGGCACTCATCGCCCAGGCGGAAAAAACTCCCGCTATCCTCACCGAGGTACTCACACTCTATCAACAACTCCTGGCCCACCCGCAAGTTGACCCCGCCACCCGCTACCGCCTACAATACCTCTGCGGCCAAACCCTCGAACAACTCCCAAGCCCCAAAAACCCCTCAGTCAAGCGCGTGGCCGAAGCCCTCGAAGCCTACTATTCGGTGCTCGAATCCGCCGCCAAGCAAGCCCCCGCCGAATGGGAGTGGTTTGAGCGTTGCGGTTTCCGCGCCCTCGAACTTTGCGAGGCCGCCCAACGCTGGCAACCCGCCATCGCCATCGCTAAAAAAATTGCCGCCTTCCACGGCCCTCGCGCCGAAGAAGCCGCCGCCCGCGCCCGTGCCCTCCAACTCAAACACATGGTCTGGGAAGATGAATGAGACACAAGACCGCTGCGCTCCAAGACAAGAGCAGAGCCCTTGGGCAACGCCTGGCGCTTCTTTCTCTTGTCTTCTGTCTTGCGTCTTCTGTCTTCCCGTCTTCTGTCTTCTTCCTGATAACCGATAACCATCCCCCCCTATGCTCCCGATATTAGTCACTGGAAAATCCGGCCGAATGGGCCAGGCCGTCCTACTTGCCGCAGCTGCCGAACCCGCCGTCTCTGTCGTCGCCACCCATGATGCCGGCGAAGACCTAGATACCGCCATCGCTATGTCTTCCTGCGTCATCGATTTCTCTATCCATTCATTCACCCCTCAACTGCTCGCCGCCGCCTTGGCTCACGGCTCCCACCTGGTCATCGGCACCACCGGCCATACCCATGCCGAGCGCGACGCCATCCGCGCCGCCTCCACCCAACTGCCCATCGTCTTCGCCTCCAATTACTCGGTTGGCGTCAATACCTTGTTTTGGCTCACCCGCCACGCCGCTCGCATCCTTGGCCAAGACCGCTTCGACATCGAAGTGAGCGAAATGCACCACCGCCACAAAATCGACTCACCTTCCGGCACCGCCCGCACGCTGTTGGAAATCCTCAACGAGGCCACTGGCACATCCTACACCGATGACGTTGCCCACGGCCGCGTCGGTAATATCGGCCCGCGTCCGCCCCGTGAAATCGGCATGCATTCCCTGCGTGGCGGCGACGTTGTAGGCGATCACACGGTGCTGTTTGCCGCTGATGGCGAGCGCGTCGAACTGACCCACAAAGCCTCCTCCCGCCTCACCTTCGCCGCCGGTGCCGTACGAGCCGCCCTCTGGCTCGCCAACAAAACTCCCGGCCTTTATGACATGCAAGACGACCTCGATCTCAACTGAAGAACACACAAGACCGCTTCGCACCAAGACAAGAACAGAACCCTTGAGCAGCGCATGGCACTTCTACGGGAACATCGAACATCGAACATCGTACATCGAACATCGATCATCGAAAATTAAACATTGAACCTTGAAAGAAGAGACGATAGAATCAGACAGAAGGGCACGTATCTCC
>JBAXOP010000052.1:0-22756 GCA_037133195.1 Verrucomicrobiota bacterium
AGCTGCCGCTGGCCAGGCGCACGCGCTGGATGCCCGAATACAGCGGCATCGCCCAGCGCACGGCGGTGACCGAGCGCACCCGCGACACGTCGGTGTCGCGCAGCGGGTTGATCTCGTTGATTTGCTCGACTCGTTCCTCGACCACGAAGATCGGGGCGCCGACGTTTTTGAGGGTGGAGGTGGTCCACAAGATCAGCCCGCAAAACACCGACGCCTGTTGGATAATGAGAAAGGTGGCGAAAAACAACCCCGCTACCAGCATCAGGTATTTGGCCGTGTCTCCGAATAGCATTTTGAGGGCGAGGCCGAGCATGGGGCAGGGGAGGAGGGCTGGAGGTGGGCGCACGACAGCATAACAGCAGCAAGGAGCCTCGTGGCCTTCACTTCAACCCGGCGGCGATGTCGTCGGCGAGACGCGACAGCAGGCGCGATTGGGCGGCGACGAGCGCCGGGTAACCCGCGGACTGCAGCGGCTCGCGGTCGACGAAGGTGCGCGACGCCTTGAGCGTGCGCTCGGGCAGGGAATACGCGCGCCAGCCGGCCTCGATCACCGCGTAGCCATCGTCGCCGCCATGGAGCTGGCGGATGTCGAGGCTGACCTGATAGCGGATCTGGCCGTCGTTGCTCCACGGATAGACGCGGACGTCGCCGGTGTGCAGCCGGCGGCCGAGGTTGGCGGCGGTGACGCGGGCGATCGAGGCCGACAGGTCGCCGGCCCAGCGGTGGTCTTCGGCCACGGCGAGTTGGTTGGCGGAGCGGGCGACGACGAGGTTCGGGCGGTCGATGTATTCCGCGATGGCCACCGGGCCGACGCCGATGCCCGGGCCGCCACCGGCGGGTGCCGGCCCGTCGGCCGTTAGAACGTAGAACGAGCGCGAGGCGGCGCAGCCGGCGAGCAGCGCCAGAGTTAACAAAAGAAGGAACCGCTGGATCATGGGAGTGGTGGGATTAGTGGCCGCCGCGCGGTGCCTTGGGGGTGGGATTGCCCGAGGACTCGCGCCCGAAGAGCAGCGAGTTGGGCTTTTCATCGATGGTGGTGGTCATCGCCTTGAGCGAGCGCAGCGAGGCGCGAAGTTCGTCAAGGGTGCGCTGCAGGTCGCCCTGCACGGCACCCTCCGGGCCGACGCTGGCAAGGGTGGTTTGCAGCTTGTTGAGGGAGGCGCGCAGATCGGCGGGCAGCGCGCGCAACGCCGGATCCTCCAGCGTCTTGCGAGCCGCGGCGGCGGTGGTCTCGATTTCCTTGAGCGCCGCGCGCGAATTGACCAAGGTGGTCTTGGCCTCGACGGCGGCCGCCGCAAAGTCGGCCATCGTCTTGTCGACGGGCAGGGCTTGGATTTTGTCGAGGATGGCGGTGAGCTTGGTCTCCAGTTGCGCCAACCCCGAGGACACGGTGGGAATGATGATGAAATCGCCGGATTTCCCCAGCTCCGCGCGAGGAGCGTCATCGTAATAGTCGAGATCCACATACAACGCGCCGGTAAGCAGGCTGGCGGTTTTGAGCGCGGCGCGCAGCCCGTGGTTGACCGCGTCCTTGAGATATTCGGAATCCGGCTTGGTCATCTGCTGGGCGGTTTCCGGCCGCATCAGCGCCGGGTCGATTTCGATGAGCACCGGAATGCGCATGTCGCCGGCCGCGGGCGCCAGATCGAAGGAGATCGCCGCCACCCGGCCGATGGTGATGCCGCGGAACTCGACCGGCGCCTTGGCAGTTAGACCGCGCACGGTTTGGTCGAACAACAGGAGGAATTTCAGGGTCGGGTTGAAGGCCGAGTGGCGGGCGGCGTCCTCATCGCGATACAGCGGGAAAACCATCCCGTCCCTGGCAGGCTTGCCCGCGGCATCTCCTTCGGTCACGCCAAAGGAAACGCCGCCGGAGAGCATCGCTTGCAACGACGGCGTGCGCAGTCGGAACCCCTCCGCTCCGGCGCTGATGTCAATGCCGCTGGTATTCCAGAAGCGGGTGTTGTCCGAGACCAGACGGCTGTAGCTTTCGGCGATGAACGCGTCATAGGAGACTGTCAAGCCGTCCGGACTCAACAACCGGCCCTCGATGCGCCCGACTTCAAACCCCCGGTAATAGACCGGCGACCCCACGGTTAGAGAGCCCGCCTCATCCGCAGTCAGCACCAGCCGGCGCCCCGGCACACTGCGGTTGGTCGCCGACGGGGTCTCCAGCCCGATGAAATCACTTTGCTTGTCCGCTTCCGACGGGCCGGGATCGAGCTCGATGTAGGCACCGGTGATCAAGGTGCCGACCCCGGAAAATTCGGTGGCGGAGAGCCGCGGCTTGACCACCCAGAAATGCGTGCCGCTGCGCAACAACCGCTCCGCGTCGGGCTCGAACTCCAGATGGGTCAGCACCGATTTGAGGTCATCGGCCAGCTTCACATCCTTGACCACGCCCACTTTCACCGACCGGCAGCGGACCTCGGTTTTGCCGGCCATGATGCCGTCGGCGGTGTCGAACCGGACGTTGGCCTGCGGCCCCTGCGAGGAGAAATTCCGATAGAGCAGCCACGCGCCCAGCAGCATGGCCACGACCGGCACCACCCACACGATGTTCCAGCGCTGGGCGGCGCGGAATTCGGGGCTCACGGCTGGCGGTGGTGCGGAGGGTTGTGCGCTCAAGATCGTGGTTTCGTGGGGTTGGCCGCGGCCGCGGCGGTGAGTTCATCAAGCCGATCCCAGAGCATCCGGGGGTCGAAGCTCATCGCCGCGAACATCGTAAGCACAACCACGCCGGCAAAGGCAAGCGCGCCGAGCCCCGGGGTGATCGTCATGTAATTGCCTAGCTGCATCAGCGACACCATGATGCCCACGACGAAGATGTCGATCATCGACCACCGGCCCAACAGCTCGGTAAACCAATAGATCTTGCCCAGCATCGCCGGCGAGGGGTGGACCCGGCCGGTGGCGGCAGCGCACAGCCAGGTCAGGGCGGCGATTTTAAGCAACGGAATCAGAATCGAGGCGGTGAAGATCACGATTGCAATCGGATAGGCCCCCGTGCGCCAGAACGTCAACATGCCGCTGATGATCGTGTTGTGCGACACATCCCCCAGCTCCACCACCGTCATGATCGGCAGCAAGTGCGACGGAATATACAACGCGCAGGCGGCGATCATCAAGGCGACGGTGCGCTGGATGCTGGCGGGTTTGCGCAGGTGCAGGTTGCTGCCGCAGCGCGGACAGCGCCCGGCCGCCAGCGGTGCCACCCGGCCGCAGGTGTGGCAACTCGCCAACCCGTAGGCGGCCGCTTTCGGCATGGGTAGCTTCATGATTTCGCCACCTCCATGCGATCCCACAGTTCATCGCGGTCAATAGCCGCCACCGCGGCGGCCATGCACAGCATCACCCCGGCAAAGGCCCAGAAGCCGGCACCAAAATGCACATCGGCGAGCTTGGCCAGCTTGAGCAGGCTGACCAGCACGCCGAGCAGAAACACCTCGACCATGTTCCAGGGCTCGCAGCGATACATCCACTTGGCCACCTGAAACGCCCCGGGCGCGACCCGACCGAACATCAGCGGCCCGCACACATAAATCAAACCGCCGGAAATCACCACCGGCACCACCATCGTGAACAGCACAATCGCCCACCCGAGCAGCGGCGCCCCCTCCTTCATCAAGGCCACGGCCGCATTGGCCAGCGTCAGATAGCGCCGCAGGGTCGCCGCATCCAAGACCAGAAACGGAAACGAATGCACCACCACCATCAGCACCAGCGCCGCCAGCGAAAAGGCCGACGCCCGCACCAGCGAGGCCGGCCGGTTCTGATAGAGCACCACCCCGCAGCGCGCGCAGCGCGCCGCCGTGCCTTCGGCGACGTGAGTCGCCACATGCAGCGTGTCGCAAAAATGGCAGGCGGCCAAGCGCGGGCCGCCCGGCGGTCGCGGCCACGGCGACATGGAGATGCGGGTTTTGGATAACTCCGGTCTCATGGCGCGCGGGATGCGACCACTCGCGGTGCCAGTTCCCCGAGGCGGATCAATTTCATACGGCGACTCTAGCAACAATAACCGGCCGATCACACGCCCAAATCAGCAGTGGCGGCAAAAAAAGAAGCGGCCCGACCGATCATCCCCCTAGGAAAACCCAATAACCCGGGAGGCATCTCAGTCGGACCGCCTTGTCTTGCGACGGCCGGAAGGTAACACCAAAGGAACGACCCGCAAGACAAAAAACACCCAAATCGGCATTTTTTTCCATCGGTGCCATTTTCCCGCTCAGGCTGACGAAAAAAGCGGCCCGACTGATCATCCTCAACGAAAACCCAACAACATTGAGGCGTCTCAGTCGGACCGCATAGAGTGTCGCGACTCTTCCCCATGAGCACTCCTCATGCCAACCCCGGCGGTCACTTGCCCGCGCCGGCCGATGGCGGAGTCGACGGGCCGCCATCCACCGCGTTCAACAGAATGCGCAAGGCTCCGCCCGAAATCCATACCTCGTAAATCAGGCAGGCCAGCGACAGGGCCATCAACCCCAGCGCCACCAGAAAGGATCCGACCGCCACCCCGTTGCGCCCGCCCAGCACGCCGAGCATCGCAATCACGCAAAACAACAAACTGACCGCACCTAACATCTGCATGGCCCGGATCAGGGTGAGCCGCCGCCGGAGATTGTCGATCTGGGCCCGCAGCAGCTCGTCGCCCTTGGCCATCCAATCGCCGTGCAGCCGGCGGATCAGCGCCGCGAGGTGCAGGAAGCGGTTGGTGTAGGAGAGAAACAGCAGGCTGATGGCCGGAAACAACAAAGCGGGAGTCGAAACCGCAAGGATGGGAGTGTCAACGGCCAGGATCATGCCGGGGATTCTAGCGCCCGCGCCCGCACTATCAAGCCCGCGTGCCGGGAGGACCGCGCACGATCGGCGGAGCTTGGGCCGGGGAAACGCCACACGCGGGGAAACGCCTTGAATCCCGCGGCCGATGGACTATTGCTTGCGTGACGATCGGCCGCGATCCGCACCCCGGTTGCGCGCCTCCACCACCCCGCCGCCATGCACCGCCTATCCGTTTCCTGCCTCGCGCTGGCCACATTGCTGCAAAGCGCCGGGGCGCGGATTGAGCCGGCCGGCGTGGCACCCGCCACCCGCGCGGAGTGGGTGGCCGAGGTGCTGGCGGTCGCTCCGGGCGCCACCTTCACCGTCGCCCTGCAACTCGCGCTGCCGGCGGGCTGGCACGGCTACTATCAGAACAGCGGCGGCGTCGAACAGGCGCCCGCCCTCACGTGGCAGCTGCCCGCGGGATTTTCCGCCGGGCCGATCCAATGGCCGGTGCCCGAGGTGATCGACGGGTTCTTCGGCAAGAGTTTCGTCTACACCGGCAGTCCGGTGTTTCTCATCGACCTCACCGCGCCCGCCACCCTGGCCCCCGGCGGCACCCTCACGCTGAGCGCCGAGGCGACCTGGCAAATCTGCGAGAATCGCTGCCTCAACGAACACCAGACGCTCACCCCGAACCTGCCGGTGGCGCCCGCCGTGGTCATCAATCCCGCCCTCGCCCCACGGTTTGCCGCGCCCCGCGCCCGCCAGCCGGCCCCCCCCGCCCACCGGCGCTACGCCGCGCTGTCCGACGGCGGCGACATCGACCTGCGCGTCGAGCCCGCCGGCCAACTGGACCACGCCCCCACCGACTTCATCCCGAACCAGCCGTTCATCAAGGCCGCCAGCGACGGCGGCTCGATCCGCCGCGAGGGCAACGCCGGGCGGATCCAACTGGCACGCGCCACGCGCGACGCGCTCGATCATCCGGTGCCGCAGGGGGCCTCGATGTCGGGCATCCTCGCCGGCCCTCGCCCGGTCGCCGTCCCGGAGACCGCCATCGCCGCGCCGCCAGCCCAAGCGCTGCCGCTTGGCGGCTACCTCAAGCTGCTCGCCGCCATGCTGTTAGGCGGCCTGATCCTCAACCTGATGCCCTGCGTGTTCCCGGTCATCGGCCTTAAAATCCTGGGCTTCGTCCAACAGGCCGGCACCGACCGCAAGAAAATCGTCGGCCACGGCCTGAGCTTCACGCTCGGCGTGCTGGTCTCGTTCGGAGTGCTCAGCGGGATGCTCTTCGCCGCGCGGGCGGCGGTTGGCGGCAGCGACCTGATCGGCTGGGGCTATCAGCTCCAGAATCCGTGGGTGATCCTCGGCTTGATGGTGCTGATGTTCGTGCTCGCGCTCAACCTGTTCGGGGTGTTCGAAATGGGCACCTCCGCCACCTCCCTGGGCGGCGCGCTGCAGTCCAGGCAGGGGTTCGCCGGCTCGTTCTTCTCCGGCGCCCTCGCCACGGTGGTGGCCACCCCCTGCTCCGGCCCGCTGCTGGGCGTGGCCCTCGGCGCCGCCGTCTCCCTGCCGGCGCTCCAGTTCTTCGCGGCCTTCGCCGCGATGGCGGCGGGGCTGGCGCTTCCCTATCTGGTTCTATCGGTTTGGCCGCGGCTGCTCGGGCTGCTGCCGCGGCCGGGCCCGTGGATGGAGAGTTTCAAGCAGGCGATGTCATTCCCGCTGTTCGCCACCGCCGGCTACCTGTTATGGGTGTATGCGGGCCAGATCGGCCTGGACAACCTGCTCGGGCCGGTCTTCGGGCTGAGCTCCATCGCCGTGGCGGGGTGGATTTACGGCCGCTGGCACCTGCCGCACCGCAGCCGCGCCACCCGCCTCGGCGCGCGACTGCTCAGCATCGCGATGGCCGCCGGCGGGCTGTGGCTGGCCAAGCCGCCACCACCGTCCGCGCTCACCTGGGAACCGTGGTCCGCCGAGCGGGTCGCCACCCTGCTCGACCATGGCACCCCGGTTTACATCGACTTCACCGCCCAGTGGTGTGCCACCTGCCAGTTCAACAAAAAGCGCGCCTACACCCCGGAGGTGGTCGCCCTGATGAAGGCCAAGCGGGTGGTCGCCCTCAAGGCGGACAAAACCACCGCCCACCCGGAGATCGAAACGGCCTTGCGCCAACTCGGGCGCACCGCCATCCCGGTGAACGTCCTGCTCGCTCCCGGCAAGGAGCCGGAGATCCTCCCCGAGTTGCTCGCCCCGCGTGATTTGTTAGAAGCGCTGCGCAGGCTGTGATCCTCCCGGCGGACCCCTGCTTACCGCACCTTCACGCGCAGCGGGGCGGCGAGGCCGGTGGCGAACCGGGTGACATAACCCTCCCACGCCGCGGCATCGGGAAAGTCGCCGCTCTTGCTCCAACCGGCGCCGAGGTAATGCACAAACGGTTTGCCCGGGGCGGCCTTGCCCAGCGCCAGGAAGTTGCCGTCAGCCGCGGCGGCACCGGTGGCGGCGCCGTTGGGGATCACCACGGCGCAGGCGATGCTGCCGTTAGGCGCGACCTCCGGCTCCCAGTAGCTCATCCAGCCGCCCTTGGCATCCTGGGTGAGTTTCCCGGCGCCCGGGCGCTGTGAGATCCCGACCCCTACGACCAGCGGACCGGCCTTGGCGCTGGCAAACCGGCTTTCCACCCGGCTGAAGTTCGAGCCGGCGTCGAGAGAGATTTGCTGGGTCTGGGTCAGCTTGCGACCGCCGGCGTCCCACTCGTCGAAGGTGAGCTCAAACACCGCGCGCAACGGGCCATCGGCGATGAGCTTCCAGGATTTGAAGTTGGCCGAGACCCACAGTTTTTTTCCATCCCAGGCGCCCAGGCCGCCGCAGCCGCGGGCCGTGCCGACATGATAGAAGTCGAGCCCCTCGCCGGTGTCCTTGTGATACTGCTTGGATTGATACCACTTGTCGACGACCGGGTAGCGGACCGATTTCGCCCACACGTCCACGCCGCTGCTCACGAGGTGTTCCTTGGGGTCGGCCATGATCGCCGGCCCGTACACCCGGTGGGCGATGCGGTCGTTTTCCCAGGCGAAATCGTCCAGGCGCTCGGGCACGAAGCGGGCATGGGCCCGGACGTCCGCGGGCGGCACCGCGGCCAACCTCGCGGCGTCCAACAGCAGGAAATCGCGCGACTCGCCGGCCGCGAGGTCCACCTGGAAGAGCACCTGCTTGCCGAGCTGCTGGGAGTTGAGGATCCGCGACGTCAGGCGGTCCATGACCACCAGAGGCCGGTCGTTTTTCGTTAGGTCAACCGCCACCAATTCGGCGCTGCGGCGGAACTTCGCCGGGTTGGTCACGGTGACGACCCGCGGCTTGGATTTCTCCGTCACCGCCATGCGATAGATTTCGTTGCCCGCCAGCAGCAGCGCGCCGACGCCGTAAACCTCGGTGGTGCTCTCGTCGAAGCGCTTCGGGTCGGCGCCGATCGGCTGCACGTGGGTCAGCTTGCCGTCGGCTTGGATGCACGCCACCAACGGGCTCCAGGCCTTGCGCACCGCGGGCCCGAAGGTGGCGCGGTCCAGCAGCCCCTGGTTCACGCCCCAGGCCAGGGCGTAGGTGAAGAACCCCGAGGCGCTGGTTTCCCGCAGCGGATAGCTGGCAGGATCCAACAGACTCGCGCGCCACAAGCCGTCGGGCTGCTGGCAGGTGAGGATTTTCGCCGCCATCTGCTTGAACTGCTGTTGGAAGCGGGGTCGTGCGGGATGGTTGGACGGCAGATATTGCAGCATCCGGACCAGACCGCCCATCACCCAGCCGTTGCCCCGGCCCCAGAAAACCTTCTGGCCGTTGGCCTCGCGCGGCTCGAAATACGTGCTGTCGCGGTAATACAAGTGCTCGGATTTGTCATACAGGTAATCCGAGGTCCGCCACCAGTGGGCGACGGCCAGGTCCAGGTAGCGCGCGTCGCCGGTGGCGGCATACAGCCGGATCCAGGCCGGCGGCGCCATGAACAACGAGTCGCACCACGACCAGCGGTCCTGGTTGCCAGGGGTCCTGAACTGCAGGGTGCCCTCGTGCGGGTTGGCGAGGACGGCGTCAAAGCTCGCTTGCATGGGCGCGATCATCTTCGGCTCGCGCAATTGCAGATAGAGCTCGGCATAGGTTTGGCCCACGCACTGGTCGTCGGCGTGATAGGCCCGGGGCCCTGGACGCCACCCGTTCTGCTCCGCCATCTGCACCATCGCGTCGCGGTATTTCCGGTCGCCGGAGATCCCCGCCAGCGCCAGCATCCCGGCATCCCCCGCACCCTGGGTCCAGTCGGTCGCCGGGTGGACGCTCGGATTGGCCAGCTGCCAGTCCGCCACCCGCTCCATCACCGCGAGCACCGCCGCCGGCTTGATTTCGTCGGACAAGCCGGGCGCGCCCTGCGCCTGGGCCGACCCGAACTGGCACAGAACCGCCAGACTGGCAAAACACGCGGCCCGGAGGAGTGAAAAGGGAATCATTGGCATCGGCTTGGGAATGGTGAAGTCAGATCGACGGCCGGATAGGACGTCAAGAATAGTCACCTTTACCCGCGGAATTCATCCCATCTTTCGAACTAACGGAGGGGGGACATTCCTGTCCCCCTCTTTTCTTCCGCATCAGTCGACGACAAGAATGTCGTCGCTCCTTAATGATTCTGCGACGGACCGCTGCCCCCCGCCGCCGGAATCAGTGGACGAACCCGCCAAACCCGTCTTGAGTATCAGTCAACCATGCCGACCACCGATCCAGACAGCCTGCTCGCGAAAAACCGCGCTTGGGCGCAAGCCATCCGCGCCAACGATCCGGATTTCTTCCACAAACTCGCCAGCCAGCAAAAGCCGGAATACCTGTGGATCGGCTGCTCGGACAGCCGGGTGCCGGCCAACCAGATCATCGGGCTGGCCCCGGGCGAGGTGTTCGTGCACCGCAACGTCGCCAACATCGTCGCCGAGACCGACTTCAACGTGCTCGCCGTGCTCCAATATGCCGTCGATGTCCTGCAGGTCCGCCACATCATCCTCTGCGGCCACTACGGCTGCGGCGGGGTCATCGCCGCCCTCGAAAACTTCCGCCACGGCATGATCGACAACTGGCTCTCGGGCATCCGCGCCCTGCGCCGCCTCCACCGCGCGGAGCTCGACGCGCTAGCACCCGAGGCCGCCGCCGACCGCCTGTGCGAGCTCAACGTGCTGGCCCAGGCCCGCCACGTCGCCCACACCACCATCCTCGAAGACGCCTGGGCGCGTGGCCAGAACCTTGCCATCCACAGCTGGATTTACCGCCTCAATTCCGGCCTCATCGCCCCGCTCGCCGCGCCGATCACCCGCGCGCTCGGCCCGTCCGGCACCCATGACGCGTTGCCGGCCGTGGCCGAAATCCGCGATTGAGGTTGCTAATTCCTCAATGCGCGCCATCTTCCCGCTGTCCAGCAAATGGGGGCGTTCTGGTTTCGACGGGATGTCTGATGCGCTGGCTGCACGTGGAGGTTGATCGGTTGGCCTCCTTAAAAGCCGTTCAAAACAAACAAATGCAAACTCTAACGAGCTCGCACTGGCTGCTTAATTGACCGCCACACCTGAACCCTGACGCCTGCTGCGGGGGAAGGTGACACCTTAGCAGGCTGGGCCGGAGCCGGGTAACCGGGTTCCGCGCTGAGATCAAACAGGTTCCTAGGATCGGCAACGCGGCGTGAGAGCCCAGCCGGTCCGAAATCCCAGATCTCACGCTAAACGTGTAGAAGCCCGTGTTGATGGCGTTCCGGACAGGGGTTCGACTCCCCTCGCCTCCACCTGTTCTCATCGGGTATGGGGACAGAGGAAATGTCCCGTGGCTGGCAGAGGGACCGGTGCGGTGGCCTCAACGTGCATTTCGCAAATTGGACAATGGATTCGCGAAATGCATATTGTCCCGGCCGCCGGGATATTGTCATATGAGCGGGTTAGCCGTTGACAGACGAACTGTGCGGCGCGTTCGACCGACTGCCATGACCCCCAAACACTACCTCGTTCTAACTGCCATCGCCCTGGCTCTGGGTACCCAATCAACCACCGCCGATTCCGTCGCGGTGGTGGAGCGTCCCGAGATGACCGCAGCCAACCCGTATTATCCGGGCAACAAGGCACCTCTGTTGCCGAGCCCCTATATCCGCCTGCCACTGTGTGCGGTCAAGCCGCAGGGCTGGCTGCTCAAGCAATTGCAGCTTCAGGCTAACGGATTCCACGGTCATCTGGGAGAAATCAGTCCCTTCCTCAATAAGAAGAACAACGCATGGTTGGATCCCGCCGGCAAAGGCGACAATTTCTGGGAGGAGGTGCCGTACTGGCTGCGCGGGTATGCCGCTGCGGCGTTCCTGCTCAATGATCCGAAGCTGGTGGCCGAGGCCAAGGCATGGCTGGAACCGTCGATCATCGGCCAACGTGCCAACGGCTACTTCGGCACCGAAGCACTGTCAGGGCTCAACGGCCAGGAACCGGACCTGATGCCGCATTTGAACATGATGTATGCTTACCGCTTCTACTATGATTATAGTGGTGACAAGCGGGTGCTTGATCTGCTGACGAAATTTTGCCACTACGAACTGACGCTGGATGACAAAAAGTTTTTCCAAGGTGGCTGGGGGGTATCGCGCAATAGCGACAACATGGATATGGTGTACTGGCTGTACAACCGCACCGGTGATGCCAAGCTGCTGGAACTTGGCGAGAAACTCATGCGCACCGGCCAGAAGTGGATGGACCGGATCGGTGGCGGACACAATGTGCAAACTTCCCAGGGATTCCGCAAACCCGCCGTTTTCTATCAACAAAACAAGGATCCCAAGTACCTCGAAATTGCGGATTCGAATTGGACCGCTCTCTACGACCAATATGGCCAAGTGCCCGGTGGTATGTTCGGCGGCGATGAATTCGCACGCCCAGGCTATAGCGACCCAAAACAGGCTATCGAGACCTGCGGCGCGGTGGAGATGATGTTTTCCGAGCAAATCCTCTTCCGCATTACCGGCGACCTCAAGTGGATGGACCGCTGCGAAAATATCGCCTTCAATACGTTTCCAGCCACCATGACCGCCGACGCCAAGGCGCTGCGTTATCTGACCAGTCCTAACCAGTCCAATTCAGACGCCCGTAGCAAGGCACCGTCACTGTGCAATGACGGTGAGATGCAAGTGATGGATCCACACAACCACCGCTGCTGCCAACACAACGTCGGTGCCGGTTGGCCGCATTTCATCGAAAGCCTGTTTCAAGCCACGCCCGACCGCGGCCTGGCCGCCGTGATGTATGCACCCTGCACGCTCAGTGCGCAGGTAGGCGACGGCAGCAAGGTGACCATCGAGGAAACCACGAAATACCCTTTTGAGGATAGCATTCAGTTCAACCTAAAGTTGGCCAAGAGCGTTGCGTTCCCGCTCTATCTGCGCATCCCGGCGTGGTGCGATGCCCCGTCTATCAAGATCAATGGCAGCGCGGCCGCGCTGGTGGCCAAGGGCGGGCAACTCGTATGCATCAAGCGCACTTGGAAAGATGGCGACAAGCTCACGCTCGTGCTGCCGATGGCTATCAAGTTAACCCGCTGGGCCAAGAACAAGGACAGCGTATCGGTCAACCGCGGGCCACTGACCTATTCTATCAAGATTGGTGAGAAATACGTGCGCCATGGCAACATGGATGAGAAGGCAGCTTGGCCGGCGTGGGAGATTTTGCCCACGACGCCGTGGAATTACGGGCTGGTGGTGGATGCCACACAACCCGAGAAATCCATCACACTGGTGAAAAAAGCCTGGCCCGCCGACGAGCAGCCGTTTGCGTTGGAGTCAGCGCCGCTAGAGATGAAAGCCAGCGCCCGGCGGATTCCCACTTGGAGTGAAAACTACTGGGGCACCGTCGATAAACTCCAGCCATCACCGGTCAAGGTCGATACCAAGACCGAGTCGGTGACGCTGTTGCCGATGGGCGCGTGCCGCTTGCGCCTAACCGCACTGCCGGTCATCGGCGAGGGGCCGGATGCCAAGCCATGGCCGAAGTATCAGGAACCGGTGTCATCGTGGTCCGAAGATGTAGGGATTCTCAAAGCCATAACGGACCCGAGCGACCCAAAAAACTCACGGGGAGATGGTAGATGTTTCCTGATGTACGGGTCAAGCCTCGGAGGATCCAAGCAATGGATCATCATGCCCTTTGATAAGGCCCGCACCGTTTCAAAAAGCCGCACCTACTGGATGGATGAGCAGTATCCCAATGGCGGTGTTCGCGTGCCACAATCCATCGCCCTGTTCTACAAGGATGGCGACGCTTGGAAACCCGTACCCAACCCCAAGGGCTTGGCTTGTGAGATGGACAAATACAACGACGCGACGTTTTCCCCGGTCACCACCACAGCCATCAAGATGGAAATCCAGTTCCAGCCCACCCGTTGCGGAGGTCTCTTCCGCTGGCGGCTGGAGTGATATCAGCGCAAGCCACCCGCACCAACGATGCAGATCTGTCTAACCTCCGTATTTCTAACATTCCTGTCCGTGGCCCTGTGCACCGGGCAGGCAGCGCCGCCGCAACGCGGATTTATCAGCCGCCTACCGGCCGACAACTGGGAACAAGCCCTGGTGACCGGCAACGGCAAACTCGGTGCCATGGTCTTCGGCGTGCCGCTCGACGAAACGATCATTGTAAACCACGGCCAGCTCTATCTGCCGCTGAACCCGCCACTGCCGCCGCCGGCCACTGCGCCGTTGCTACCTGAAATCCGTCGCCTGATGGCCGCCGGAACCTACCAAAAGGCCGCCGATCTAGTGGTGGCCACCGCCGACAAGGCTGGCTACGGTGGCAAGCGCTGGACCGATCCGTTCATCCCCGCCTGCGATCTGAAACTGCTCATGGAGCCGCGCGGAGATGTTAGAAAATACCAGCGCTCGGTGGATTTCGCCAACGGCGTCGCTACCGTGAACTGGAATGATGAACGCGGTGCTTTCACCCGCCGGGTGTTTGCATCACGCGCCGACGACTTGATCGCCGTGTCGCTCAGCGCCGCCACCAAGGGCACGCTCGATTGCCGCTTGCAACTCGCCACCCGCCCGCTGGCAGGCCAAGGCGGTTGGAATCCGGAACACATGGTTAAAATCGGCATTAAAGAAACGATGAAAGGTGCCGGCGAAGGTTATCTAACCTATAGGTGTTCATTTCGCCGAAGCTGGAAAGATAGTTTGCAAGGCTATGAGGTCGCTGCACGGGTCATCACCCGCGGCGGTCACAGCACTCCAGTTGGCGATTCTATCCAGGTGAGCGGAGCCGACGAGGTGATCGTGTTGCTGCGGGTCGAGTTGTTGAAGGAATTCGAAAAATCCCGACTGCCAGCGATCCAGGCAGTCCTCGACGGCATCGGTGCCGATTTCTCCATTTTGCTAGATCGACATACCGCCATTCATGGCCCGCAGTTTGAGCGGGTACGCCTCGACTTGGGCGGCGGCGCGGATCGAGCACTGACGACCGAGGAATTATTTGAAAAGTCGGGTGTCGGCAAGCTATCGCCAGCGCTTCTGGAAAAGGTATTTGATGCGGCCCGCTACACGGTTCTTTCTAGCAGCGGTGAGGTATTCCCTAACTTGCAAGGAATCTGGACCGGCACCTGCAGCCCGCCGTGGTCAGCGGATTTCACCCTCAACGGCAACGTCCAGTGCGCGCTGGCCGCCGATCTATCAGGTAATTTAGCCGAGTGCCTCGAGCCATTTTTCCGGTTTTTGGAGGCGCACATGGCAGACTTTCGAGAAAACGCCCGGCAACTCTACGGCTGCCGCGGTATCCACGTACCCTCGCGGGCCAGCACCCACGGCCTCAACAACCACTTCGATGCCACCTGGCCAATGACCTTCTGGACCGCAGGAGCAGCCTGGGCCGCAAGGTATTACTATGACTACGCGATCTTTACTGGCGACCGCGAATTCCTAGCGAAACGTGCGCTGCCCTTCATGAAAGAAGCGGCGCTGTTTTACGAGGATTTTCTGATAGAAGGGACGGACGGCAAGTTGTTGTTCAGTCCGAGTTACTCGCCGGAGAATAATCCGACGAACAACCCGTCGCAAGCATGCATCAACGCCACGATGGATGTGGCCGCCGCCCGCGAACTGCTAACCAACCTGATAGCCGCCTGCCAGACGCTCGGCAGCGATGCCGAGGGTGTGCGACGTTGGCAGGCAATGTTGGGGAAATTGCCGGCCTATCAAATCAACGCAGACGGGGCGCTCAAGGAGTGGACCACGCCGCTGCTAGATGATAACTACGCCCACCGTCATGTCTCGCACCTCTATGCATTGTACGGCGGCATGCCGGCCGATATCGCCGCCTCGCCGGCCTTGCGCCAAGCATTCCTTACCGCACTGCAAAAGCGCATGGTGGTGCGCCGGCGCGAAAATGGCGGGGAAATGGCCTTCGGACTTGTTCAGATGGGATTGGCCGCCGACTCGTTGCGCGACGCCGGCATGGCCTATGAAATCGTCGATTGGCTAACGAATAACTTCTGGCGCTCCAACCTTGTTTCGACCCACAATCCGCACAGTCTATTCAACACTGATATTTGCGGTGGCTTGCCCGCCGTCGTATTGCGCATGCTCGTGGACTCCAGCCCCGGCCATGTCGTATTGCTGCCCGCTCTGCCGCAGCAGTGGCCGTCTGGCTCACTAGCAGGCGCACGCTGCGTCGGCAATATTGAATTGCGCATGCTCCGCTGGTCGTCTAACAAAATTTCCGCCACGCTGCGCTCCGCCAGCACTCAGACGGTGGAGGTGGCATTACCTAACGAGTCCACTCCACGCCGGGTGGTCTTACCCGCAGGTCAAGACGTCACGCTTACGCAATGATATAGCATCATACTCGCTCCTGCCATGAACAACATCGACGATTTGCGCATCGGATTGATTCCACTTGCCACCATGGCAGAAGGCATAGTGATACAAACCCAGACCAGTGCCCTATGCCTGAAGGTGAATGAGGGTAAAGTTATGTGCAGTTACTTCGGTGCCAAGGTGGCGGACACTTCAGACATGCACAACTCCAGTGCTGCAGCATTCTTTTGCCCGTCGCCTTGGGATGCCGCCACCGGGCCTCATGCCGTGGCGATCAGCCAGCCGGACGGCCAACTCGCCTTCGATCCGATCTATCATTCGCATCAAGTCACCACGCCAGCAGCCGACCAACAATTACTGTGCATTCAATTGCAAGACCGGCGCTATCCGGTATCGATGCGGCTTTATGTGCTCGCTCATTTCGATTCCAATATATTTGAGCGATGGACGGAAATCACCCATGATGGCGAGAGCCCAATCGTTATTCGCAAGGCGGCGTCCGCCACGCTGCGGCTCAGAGCGAACCGGTATTTCCTCAGCTCATTCATGGGCAGTTGGGGAGGTGAAGCATCCATGCGCGAGCAAGAAATTCTGCCCGGCAATCATTTCGCACTGGGTTCTAATTCAACCCCCAAGGGCGCGGCGAACGGCAGCCCGAGCTTCCTGTTAGCCATCGATAGACCCGCCGCAGAAGACTCTGGTGAAGTGATACTCGGTTCGCTGGCCTGGTCCGGTAAGTGGGAGTTTAGCTTCGTCGTGGCCCACAACCGTAACCTCGATATCAATCTAGGTTATGACCCGGCCTATTCCGCATACACTCTGGATGGCGGCAATTCCTTTACCACCCCACGCATGTTGCTCACCCATTCGTTGCACGGCTCCGGCCAGGCCAGCCGCAATTTCCATCGCTGGGCACGCGAGGCAGGCGGCGTGCGGACCAACGGCCAGCCACGCGACATCGTGCTCAATTCCTGGGAAGGTGCCTATTTCAAGTTCGACGAAGCCCTGCTGCACGGCATGATGGACGGATGCCGACAGATGGGAGTGGAGCTATTTGTGTTAGACGATGGTTGGTTCGGTAACAAATACCCGCGCAATGATGACAAGGCCGGACTGGGCGACTGGCAGGTGAACAAGGAAAAGCTGCCAGCAGGGATTGGGGGGCTCACCCGGGCGGCCGCCGAGCGCGGAATCAAATTCGGCATTTGGGTGGAGCCCGAAATGGTCAATCCCAAGAGCGAACTCTACGAAACCCATCCAGACTGGGTGATCGCCATGAGAGATCATCCGCGACGCGAAGGCCGCAACCAACTCGTTCTCGATCTAGGCCGCACGGAGGTGCAAGATTATATCTACGGGTTGATGGATGAATTGCTCGCAGATAACCCGCAAATTGCCTATGTGAAATGGGATTGCAATTACACCATTGTTGATCCCGGAAGTGCTGGCCTTGCATGGGATCGGCAGCAGAACCTGCAGCTGGACTATATCAACGGTTACTATGCACTCATGACTCGCATCGTTCAAAGGCATCCCGGCGTAATCTTCCAGGCATGTGGCTCTGGTGGTGGCCGCGCGGATTTTGGTGCCATGAAATATCACCATGAATTTTGGACCTCCGACAATACGGATCCATACGACCGGGTCTTCATCCAGTGGGCGCACAGTTATGTGTTTCCAGCGATTGCCATGGGCTCGCATGTCACGGAATCTCCCAACCATTATAGCAAGCGAAACACGCCGTTGAAATTTCGCTTCGACGTTGCTATGAGCGGACGCCTCGGCTTGGAATTGCAACCCCAGCGCTTGCAACCGGAGGAGATTGCGTGGACGAATCAAGCCGTCAGCGAATACAAGCGCATTCGCCCGGTAGTTCAGTTCGGCGATCTCTATCGCTTGGTTTCACCTTACACCCATGACCTGGCGGCGCTCCTATACGTGCTTGAGAATAATGGCAAACAGCAGGCCGTGTTTTTGGCATATCTCAAAGACCACCGACTGATCAGTGAATACGGCCCCGTGCGGCTTGCCGGCCTGGACCCGGCCAAGCGTTACACAATCAATGAGTTCAACCTGGAACTAAACCAGAAGCCCATCGTCGCAGAAACCGGGAGGATTTTAGGTGGCGATTACCTGATGGCCCGTGGTTTGCATATCCAGTGGAATTGGCGAGCGCTCCAATCTGTTGCGGTGGAAATCGTGGAGGCATGAACGAATTCCCGTTTCACAGTTTCAGTGGGCCAAGAGGTTGCGCCAATCGGAGGGTTCACCCGGCAGGTGAGGCGAGGGAACTTTGCGACTCCCTTCCATCATGATGCGATTTGAGGTCGAACACTGAGTTCTGACCCTTGTCCTTTTTGGAGCGAGGACCCTATTTCAATGGATTCCGTCCTTGCGGCAGATTGATGAGCACCGGTTGCACTGGATACAATGGTAGGAGGAAATGGTGTATTCCTGGGTCTGTGGGTCGCGGGTGATAGCGTCAACCGGGCATTGTTTAGCGCAGATGCCGCATTGCACGCACTGGCTCTGCTCGATGCGCCGACGCCTAAAGGCTACCATCGAAAATAACCCCAGTAACACACCGTACGGACACACAAAGCGACAAAACGGCCGGTACACCCAGCGCCCGAGCAACACCGCAGCAGCGAAAATCCCCCAAGCCGTCAGGTCGCCGACCCGCAGTATCTTGGTCTCAACCAAGCCGCCGTTGAGCCAATGGAGGAGGCACTGGATCCAGCCATAGCCGAAAAAAAACGCCGTTTTGTAAGGATCTAGCAGGCAAACGAGGAAACAGGACCCGCGTATGGCCAGCCATGCGGTGGCCACCAATGCCCCCACCGGCAGTGCCCGCAGGATGCCATGCAGGATAGCCGGAATTCTGCGCACCCGGTGCCCACCTAATAAATGTTGCAGTACCCCGAGCGGGCAGCCGGCCACGCAAAACACCCGCCCGATGAGCAAGGCCACCGCCAGCGGCAGCAAAAACATTGCACCGGTACTCAGTCCGATCATCTCGGGATGGTTCAAGCCGATGGCCAGATTAGCGACCGAACCGACCGGACAAATGCAGCCGCCACGCAGGAAACCAAAATACAGCAGCGAGAGGACCGCCGGTATCCAGAAATGGCGGGTGTGTACATGGCGCCAGACCATCACGCAGCCTAGTAATAAAATGGCCGAGAGCATGGCGATGTCAGCGCTGATCCAAGCGGCGGATTCGGGGAAATATTGCTGAGGCCGGAATTGCTCCCGATAGTTAGAAATTTCTTCGTTGGAACTGATATCCGCGTCGCTCGGAATTTTGAAACACGGCGATGTGGCGGCGGTTTCCTGCGCGCCGACCACCTGCCAAGCCGCCAGCCCCAAACACAGAATGAACCACCACCAGTTTTTCATGATTGGGCTTGTTCCAATTCGTAATCGCCGCGGAAATCATCCTCTGGATAGGAATGCGCCCACTCGACGGCATGTTCGGGGCAGATAGCAGCGATGGAGCAGCGGTTGCAGCCGATGCACAAATCCGGCCGGATAATCAGGAACATCGACTTGGTGCCTAGCGTATTGCAGAGTTTAGCGCACTTGCCACAAGCGGTGCACTTGGCATCATCAATCGTATATAGATGATAGCCATCCTTGCCGCCGGAAAATTCCCGACGTATCACCGCATCATAAGCACACACGCGCTTGCCCTGGCTTTGAATCAACTCCGAGGCAACATGCAAATCAGATAGATGACCGTAACAGGCCACGCAGTAGGAACATTTTTTCTGGTCATTGACGGCCTTGACGGCAGAGGGATTTCTAACGCACGCGGTTTCGCACAATCCGCAGAACGTGCATTTGTCTGGATTGATTCGCCAGACATAAGGGCCGGTCGGCTGGGAGAAGACTGCTTCGGGGTCGCTGCCGGTGCAAATTCGCCAGCCGGTGCCGCCGAGTGCGGCCACACCAATGAGCCGCCCGCCAAACTCGATGAACCTGCGCCTGCTAGGATTCATTGGGCGGTGTCTTCAGGGATGGAGGCGGCATCAGCAACCATCGCGGTCCCTTCGTTCGGTGGCAAACGTTCTTCGCCTTTGGCTTCCACGGCGCAAATCCCAAGTGCGGTGAGGGCTCTCATACGGGTCTTCATTTATATTTGTAATTTGAGAGGGTGTCTCATTCGACGGTGACGCTTTTTGCGAGGTTGCGGGGTTGGTCGATTTCGCAGCCGCGGATACGAGCGACATGATAGGCGAAGAGTTGGAGGGCGACCACGGCGGGAATGGTGGCCACCAATGGATGACAGCGCGGGATGAAGATAGCGTCGTGCATGCGCTCGGCGGTGGCGTAGTCGCCCTCGGTGACGAGGCCGAGCACCTTGGCGCCGCGGGCGCAGCATTCCTCGATGTTGCCTAGGGTTTTATCTTTGCCGGGCACATCGCAGGCAATGGCAATAACCGGGGTGCCTCGTTGCAGCAAGGCGATGGGCCCGTGCTTAAGCTCCGCCGCGTGATACCCCTCGGCGTGTATGTAGGAAATCTCCTTGAGCTTGAGCGCCCCTTCAAGGGCCACCGGATACATCGGCCCACGCCCGATGAAAAACGCATGCTCGTTATTCGCATACTCAGCGGCAATCTGACCGATGCGCTCGCTTTGTAATATCACCTTAGCGACGAGCGCGGGCAGGGCTTCGATTTCGCGGGCGAGTCGGATGCCTTCCTCGCGTGAGTAGCGGCGCCCCCGGCCGAGCTTGAGGGCCATCATGAGCAAGACGGCGACTTGGCAGGTGAACGCTTTGGTGGAGGCCACCGAGATCTCTGGCCCGGCATGCAGATAGACGCCGCGACCGGTCTCGCGTGCTATGGTCGAGCCCACCACATTGCATAGGCTCATCACAAATGCGCCCTTTTGATTTGCCTCGCGCACTGCGGCGAGGGTATCGGCGGTTTCGCCGGATTGGGAAATGGCGACGACCAGATCGTGGCTGCCGAGGATGGGATTGCGATAGCGGAATTCGGCGGCTTGTTGGACTTCCGAATGGATGTCGGCCAAGTCTTCGAAGGCGTATTCACCAACCAATCCGGCATGCAGCGAGGTGCCACAACCTAACAAGACAACCCGGTCAATTTCCGCCAATTCGCGTGGTGAGGTGCCGATGCCGGCGAGTACCGAGGTGCCTAGGTTAAAGTCGAGCCGGCCGCGGATAGCATTACCCAGTGCATCGGGTTGTTCATGGATTTCCTTGAGCATATAGTGCTCGTAGCCGCCTTTTTCGGTTGCCGCGACGTCGATGCCCAGTTCGGCGATTTCGCGGGTGACTGGGATATTGTGGAGGTCGCGCACATCGACTGACTCGGCGGTGACGATGGCGATGTCGTCATCGTCCAGATAGATCACACGCTGGGTGTGGGCGAGGATGGCGGAGGCATCGGAAGCGACGATGGTTTCCCCGTCGCCCACACCGATGACGATCGGGCTGCCGCGCCGCGCGGTGATGATGCGGTCAGGTTGGTGGGCGGAAAGCACGGCGATGCCGAAGGTGCCCACCACCTGATGGAGCGCATCGCAGACGGCTTGGAAAATGTCACCCTTATCGCATTCACCGATGAGGTGTGCGAGCACCTCGGTATCGGTTTCCGAATAGAAAAAGTGGCCGCGGCCTTCGAGGCGGGAGCGCAGGGACCGGTAGTTTTCGATGATACCATTGTGGACGAGGGCGATGTTACCGCTTTTATCGAGATGGGGGTGGGCATTGACCTCGGTGGGCGGGCCGTGGGTCGCCCAGCGGGTATGGGCGATACCGATGTTGGCGCGTTGAAAAAGTTCCGGTCTCCATTCTGCGTGCGCCTTGTCACTGAGCCGGGCGACTTTGCCCGGGGTCCTGGTTACCACCATCCGCTCGTTATCGATAATGGCGATACCCGCTGAGTCGTAGCCGCGGTATTCCAGCCGCCGCAAACCGTTGATAAGCACCGTGGGTGCCTCCGCTTTGCCAATGTATCCGACGATGCCGCACATGATAAAATTATGGTTGAGTGTTGGATTGAAAAGACACGGGAGATGTGTACCCGTTTCAAGGTGCCTGCAAGTCCAATTTGACCGATCCATAGCGCAGTGGTAAGAAGGAGCCGCGATGGATTGAGCCAATCACTAGCTAGCGATGCGAGAAACGTTGAGTTACCGATGCCCGTATTGCGACTGCGATGTGCAGGTTGGCAGCCCGTGCCCGGGATGCGTTAAACCGGCACCTCGGCACCCGCCCGCTGAGCCGGGGAAAAAATCCTGGCAGCAGGATGGCGCAGGGGATGGGCTGGATTTACCGGATAACGACTTTGATTACGATGACTTTGTGGCGCGGGAGTTTAGCCGGGCGCCGCATCGCCGGCTTGCCGTGGCGTGGTATTGGTGGCTGCTGGCTGTGTTCGTACTCATCGCATTTCTCGCCACTTGGATTTTCCATTTCTAATTATCATGGCTGCCATTTTCCGTTGCATATCTGCCCGTCATTACCGATTGCTCTTCGGGTTATGGGTCGCTCTCGCCTCCGCCAATGCTCACGCCGCACCCGCCTCAACCGGCGACTCGCTCGTAGCAAAAATTTTGGAGTCACCGCTGCCTGATGTGGCGAATTGTTCTGATTCGCTTGTTATTTGGTCGGAGAAATTGACCGTGCCGCGGGTCAATGTCGGGTATTTCCTCAGGATTGACTTAACCGAGAAGCGGATTGAGGTATTTGTCGCCCTCAGCGAGGATCCGGACAGTCCGCAGGGACCAGCGGAAGGGGTTTTGACGCAGCCGGATGAGTTGTTGCGCAACAGCGGGGCGCTCGCTTTGGTCAATGCCAATGCTTTTGCCGGTATTCCCTCGATTAAGGACGCGTTTGGCAAGAGCGGCTGGTACCTCGGCCGTGCCGTGGATATCGAAGGCCTCGCGGTGAGCGACTCAGTACGCCGCAGTCCCGACGCTCCTCAGCGCCTCGCCTGTTGGCTTGATGACCACAGGAAACCCCACCTCGGCCACCCCGGTGCCAACGAAGGGGTTCGCCAAGCGGTGGCCGACTGGGGCGCGCCCCTGATTGTAAACGGTCGCATTCTTGCCGTCGCCGAGTCGCCACCCCAGCCCCCCGGCACAGCCGCCAGAGCTAGCATTTTTTCGGGGTTGTCGGCG
>JBAXOP010000053.1:0-22671 GCA_037133195.1 Verrucomicrobiota bacterium
GTCTTACGGCGTTTCTTAATGGAGCCCATGGCGTTTGCAGGTGGTGTTAGGTTGCGATGAAAAATGCGGGTGGATTGTAGCGGCGGCCTGTGACCGCCGTTGGCTAATGAAATTTTGCTGCTGTGAGGTGTGAGTGTGGCGGAGTGGCTCAGGGAACCAGTTTATTGAGGGGATATTCGATGATACCTTCGGCGCCCAAGCGCTTGAGGTCGGGGATCATGTCTCGAACCACGATTTCGTCAATCACAGTCTCGACGGCTACCCAACCATCTTCCGCGAGTTGGGAAACGGTGGGGCGGCGCAGCGATGGCAACTTGAGTAATAATTCGGCCAAGCAACGTTGCGGTAGGTTCATCTTCAATCCCACCTTGCCGCGCGCTCCTAGCGCCGCCTTGAGCAATAATACGATACGCTCCATTTTCTCCATTTTCCATGGATCAGCCGCCGCCGCCGGACTGGCATAAAAATGCGGGAACGACGTCAGCAACGTATCCACGATTCGCAGATGATTGGCTTTGAGCGATGACCCAGTCTCGGTGACGTCCACGATGGCATCGACCAAATCCGGCACCTTCACTTCGGTAGCACCCCAGGAAAATTCCACCTCAGCGTGAATCCCCCGCTCCTTGAGGTAACGCTCGGTGATGCCCACGCCCTCAGTAGCGATGCGCTTGCCCTCGAGATCGGCGGGCGTGCGGATCGGCGAATCCTCCGGCACCACCAGCACCCAGCGGGTCGGCCGGGTGGTGGCACGCGAATATGGCAACTCGGCCAAATCGACTAGATCCACGCCATTTTCGTAGGCCCAGTCGTATCCTGTGATCCCACAATCAATGAATCCCTGGCCGAGATAGCGGCCAATTTCCTGCGCACGAATCAGGTAGATCGCCAGCTCCGAGTCATTGGATGCGGGCCGCAATCCACGCGACGACACGTAAATCTCGTAGCCTGCTTTGGCTAATAGCTCGATTGTTGGCTCTTGCAGGCTTCCTTTCGGAATCGCAAATCTTAGTGAGGGGGGGACTTCCATCGCGGGGGGGCATCTTGTGGGCTATCCGCGCTGCCAAATCAAGCCGAGTTTTATAAAATTGCCAAAAATCCGCAAATATTCATCGCGTCGCCGCTGATCACGATGTAATTACCGCCGAGTGGCCATGCACCAGCGCACAAAAACCCAATCAGGCATGCCAGTGCGCGGCTTCGCGCTGGTGACAGTGCTGGCCTGTTTAGTTTTGCTGACGATTCTGGTGGTAGCACTGCTCAACTTATCCACGATCGCGCTGCGCGGCAGCAACCAAACTCTCTACGCCGGACAGGCCAAAGCCAATGCCAGGCTCGCCATGATCCTGGCGCTCAGTGACTTGCAGCGCCAAGCCGGTCCGGACACCCGAGCGACGGCTGCAGCCTCGATCCTTGCCGCCGAGGGTATTTCCCAGCCGCACTGGACGGGGGTATGGAGCACCCGTGGAACCGATGGCGGGCCACTGTTGACCCGAGACGACAAATCCGGCGGCCTGCGTGATACGCGCAACAGCGGTGCGGATCAGGAAAAGCTCGCCCTCGGTTGGCTGGTGAGCGGTGGGCAAACCGGTTCGCGTCACAGCCCGCGCCAGCCGCCGACCGGCGAGTCCGTCAAACTCGTCGGCCCGGGCAGTGTTGGCACAGCCGCTGCGGCAGACGAGGTATCGGCCCCCCGAGTAACGATCAGCACCGGCAGCACGCCTGCATCAGGAAAAACCACCGATCAGGCATCAGGCCATTACGCCTGGTGGGTCGGGGACCTCGGCATCAAAGCCAATATCGCCACCCCGGACGCTTTCGAGGGCAAATCCCCGGACCCCAGCTCGCCCGGTACCGGTGGCTGGTACCGCCTGCTGACATCACAGGAGGCCGATGCGTCCGCTGTGGCCGCCGACGGGCTGGATGCCTCGAAAAAGCGCCGCCTCGCCACGGACTCCACGCCCAAGCTGTTCAACCTCCAACCCACTGCCTCCGCCGACAAGCATTTCCATGATTTCACCACCCACTCGGATGGCCTGCTCGTGGACATGGCCAACGGCGGGTTGAAACGCGACCTCACCGCCTATTTCCTAAGCAACGGCACCATCGCCGACCACCTCGGCTTGCCCGGCCTCAGCGACCAAGATAACCTCGTCGGCCCGGCCAATTCCCAAGACCCGATCGCCGCACGCGATGGCGTCTCATGGGCCGATACCCGCCACCAATTCACCTCTCCGAAATTCGGCTTGCTGCGCCGCTGGGCGACCATCGCCGCACCTTTCGGCAATCGCACGTTCGGCCCCGTCCCGCCCAAACCCGAGCCCCACCCGCGCACCGCCGCATCGCAGGCCCTCGCCCTCGCTAACGAAAATCCGACGAGTCTCGCCGCGGCCGACACCCCTAACATCTCGCCGATCCTCGTCGAGGGATCATTATTTTTCAATATGAGTTGGCACCACACTGTCCAGCGAGCCGGCCAGCCCCCGCCCAGCCAGCCATTTCAAACCCGCCTGCATATCTATCCGCGCTTCGTTCTCTGGAACCCCTACAACGTCGAACTCACCCTCGACCGATGCCTCGGCATGATCCAGGGCAACGGACGCCAGGAAATGAAAACCAATAATTACTCGCCAGCCACCCCGGCGTCCATCTTCACCGTAGAATGGATCTGGACAGAAGGCGGCCGCAACAATAATTTCAGCGGTTCCATATTGACTAGCAGCGGCTATACCGATCCATACAACGGCTGTTGGTATTTCTCGATTCCTCGCACCACTTTTGCCCCCGGCGAGTGCCTGGTATTTTCGCCGGACAAAGGAGCCGAGTATAACCGGCTCAACATGCCGGGCAACACCAGCGGAAACTACGCATTGGAAGCCAACTCGCTCACCTGCCTCATGCCGCCGCATCCCTCGCGCAGTTACTATACCTCCGACAGTGAAATTGACGGCGGCATCGGCTTCATCCCTACGGAGTATTGGTTTACTCCTATCTCGTGGTTAGGCGGCATCACCAACCAAGCCGACGATTGCAGGGTCGTCCTGAAACAATTGGGCAGCACTTCCAATGTCAAATTCGAGGATTTTGATCAATTGCCACAACTCGCGTTGCTGTCCGCCTCGCTCCAATTCGGCGGCGGCCGCGAGCCCCGCATCGCTTGGAGCGGCAATGAAAAAATCCCCGTCGAGGAAACCAGTGCCGATACCACCGCCGTGCTCATCGCCCCGCCCAATGTGCGCACCCGTGAAGGTATCCGTCTTCGCTGGTTCGAGGAAACCCAATCCAACCTCGAAAACTCCGGCAGCCTCAAAGGAACACCCCATTTTGACGACGCCTTGCTGGCGAACTGGAATCCGCGGGCCGCCTACTCCACCCGCTCACCTTATGAAAATATCGCCGGCTCGATGCCCACCACCGGTTCGCTGGGTGGGCCATGGTTCTTCGGTGCCTACACCCGCGACCTATATGATGGCGCAGTATCGTGGAATGACCAAATGCCGGTGGCCCGCAATGGGCGTTACCATGGCTATCCGTTTGGGCCGCCGCAGGAAGGTGCGGGCAAGCCTGTCGTACTATTTGATTTGCCACGCGAAGGCACTGGCGTGCTGTCCATCGGCCAATTCCAGCACGCCAAGCTTTCCGAGTTCATCTGGCACCCGTCCTATACCATCGGCCAATCCCTCGCCGATCCACGCCTCGCCAATGCCAGCCTCAGTGGCCTCGACCGCAGCGCGCCCATTTTCACCAGCGCCGCAGAAACCCAACAAGGCGGGTTCGACACCCCGGACATTGGCTGGTCATCCGACGTCGAGCGCTCCGCCAACCGCGATGCCTGGTCCACCCAAGCGCGGGCAATTTATCAGGATTTCCCAGTAACCGATAACCTCGTCTATGACCAGTCGTTCGAACTCAACCAAACACTCTGGGACTCATTCTTCCTCTCCACCGGTAGTTCTAACGCCAAACACTCGCTCCTCAGCGACCCTGCACACCCGCCTCTCCCCAATGGCCGCATGCACCTCGCTCCTGTCACCGGAACCTTCGCCACCTCCGAGGACCTAGCCGATTTCCACCGTTGCGCTTACGGCCTCAGCGTCGATGGCGCCTTCAACGTCAACTCCACCAGCGTGGACGCCTGGAAAGCGGTCCTCGGCGCCACTCGCCGCCTCTCGCCCGATGGCAAATCCGCCGTCTTCTCCCGCATCCTCTCTCCTCCCGACGGACCGTGGACGGCCACCGATTCGGCCGATGCCCAAGCCGCTTGGTCGGGAAAACGCTCCCTCAACGATGACGAAATCGACCGCCTCGCCCGTGCCATCGTCACCGAGGTGCGCAAGCGCGGGCCTTTCCTCTCGCTCGCCGATTTCGTCAATCGTCGCCTCGCCAATAATAGCAGCGGCCGCATGGGGGCGTTGCAGGCGGCCATCGAAGCCGCCGAGCTCAACGCGCGCTTCAAAGCCGCTTATCCGCTGGATAATTCGCGTTCGTTACCCGACTACCAACATCCCGACAACATCCGCGATGCCACCCGTTTAGAGCAAACCCTCAAACCCGATTCTAAAGTCTGGGGAATCCCTGGCTACCTCACCCAAGGAGATTTGCTGCAAGTCCTCGGCCCCATGCTCAACGCCCGCTCCGACACCTTCATCATCCGTGCCTACGGCGATGCCGCAGATGCCAGCGGCAAAATCCAAGCCCGCGCTTGGTGCGAAGCCGTCGTCCAACGCTGCCCCGAACCGCTAGCCCCGGACGCCTCCGCCATCAACTCCGACAAAGCCGGCAAACCCACCGACATGGGCCGGCGTTTCGTCCTCAAGTCATTCCGCTGGCTCTGCCCCGAGGAAGTGTGAACCAGACACGCAAGCCGGATAGACCAGCGCCTGCTCGCGCCCTTCGAGCACGTCAATGAGGTGGCTGAGGATGCGTACCGCATAGGGATTGGCTTTGCGGGCCGCAGCTAACGCAGATTTCATGGCAGGCAATTCGGGCCGGACCACCTCGCCGAGGCGATCGAGAACATTGGCCGCTTGCACAGCGAAAGGCGGCGTAACACTCTGCCCAGCCCAGCGCAACAACACCGGCATTGCCAGGTCGAGTTTACCGAGGCGGGCGAGGGCTTCCGCCGCGGCCACCTGCACGGCACCGGACTTGTCATCCAGGCATTTGCGCAGTGCGGGTTCAGCCACCGCAGCCTTGTTGCGGAGCATGGTGCAACCCTGTGCGGCCCACCAGCGGATAGGTTCGCACGGATCATCGAGCGCCTCGCCCAATTTGGGCAGGTTGGCAGGGTTGCGCTCGGAGGCTCGGTTGGCCAATGCAAACACCCGTTCAATCGGATAGGCACCGGCCACCCTGGATGCTTCATATCCCTCCAGCGCGGATCCCTCCGGTATAAAACCATTATCATTGTTAGACAATACCCGTTTTTCCAGTGCCGCACGCATCCGTTCCAATATTTCATGCTGGGCCGGGTTGCTGGCTAGATTGTGGATACTGTCGGGGTCGGCGTACATATCGTAAAGTTCTTCGGTGGGCTTTTCACCCCAGAACATCGCAGTGGCCGGCGTAAGTTTGCCTTCGCGGGCAACACGGGCCCACGATTGATAGCCCCGCGCTTGAAACATATAGTTGAGTGGCTGGACAAATGGCAAGTCTGGACGATAGTTATGTATATACAACCAGCGGCTGCTCATCACCGAGCGCATCATGTCGTAGCGCTCATCCATCCGGTCGCGACTGCAAAATACAAATTCGTTAGGTGGGCCTTTGGCCGCTCCAGCCAACGCGCGGCCCTGCATGTACTTGGGGATATCGACTACAGCCAACGACAGCACAGTAGGCCCGAAGTCGATGAAGTGGACCGGGTCCTTGATTCGAGAGCCCGGCGCGGCGGGTGCCAAATGACGCCACTTCGGCGGGTAATAGACGATGAGCGGAACGTGTGTGCCGCTTTCCTGCAGAAAGCGTTTACTCCGCGGCAGTACCCCGCCATTGTCTGCGTAGTAAAACACGATCGTGTCGTCGGCCAATCCGGCTTTGGCCAATTCCTTGAGCTTAACGGCAATCTGCGTGTCAAGGTTGGCGATGCGGGTATAGTAGCGTGCCCAGTCGGCTCGCATCTCCGGCGTGTCGGGTTGGTAGGGCGGAATCCGCATCGCAGCCGCTTCAAACAGCGACGGCCCGCCCTGCGGAAATAAACAACTCTCATGGCTCACCTCGTGGTTGAATACACTGAAAAACGGCCGGCCACCTGGACAATTCATATAGGTGGCCTCTTTCCCGCAAGCGTTCCAGGCCTCCTTCACGTTGATCGGTGCGTTGTAATCAGTCTTGGCGTTATTGGTCGTATAATAGCCCGCAGTGCGCAGATAGGCCGGAAACCCTTTGAGCCATGCGGGCAGCTTGCCTGCGGCCCGCATGTGCTCGGCCGGGCCGCAACTCACGGCGTCCATTCCGCTGATGAGGGTGAAGCGCGATGGCGCGCACACCGGCATGGTGAAGCAGCGCTCATACAACACTCCCTCGCGGGCCAGCTTGTCGAGTGTCGGTGTCTTGGCCAGCGCATCACCGTAACAGCCTAGCAAACAATCATTGTCTTCGCTGACCAGCCACAAAATGTTAGGCCTGGCGGCTTCGGCGGCATGCGTAGGGGTGACTGCAGACACCCCCCCCAGAACTGCCACCAGAATAAGTGTGATAGACAAGGGTCTCATGGATTGACATCCTCCGGGGTGGCCTGCCAACTTGTCAATCTAACTCATTTTCCAACATCACCTGCTTGGTGACCTGTAATGGCTTGACCGCCAACCCGGCTTACGACAACCTCACCCACGAGTCATATTATTGGGGCAATTGTTACGCGAAGTCCCCGAACAAGCCATGTGAAAAAACCACCAACCAACCCCCTCCCCCATGAATCGCCCCATCATCCCGCTCATCCCGGTCCTAGCATTATTGGCGCTGGCCTTGCCTGTTATAGCTGAGGAGTCTCCGCCAGATCTGACAAAAGGCACCTCAAGTATTGACCGCACACGAACCTACAATCTGGGTGCCACCGGGCTGCGCGGCTGGATTTACACCCATCCGGAGACCTATCTCGATAGCCTGCAAGGCCGCACCACGGCTGCCAGCCGCCAGATACTGGTCACCTGCGTCGGGGCCAATTCGCCAGCAGATGGCGTAATGCAGGTGGAAGATATCATTCTGGGCGTGGATGGTAAACCGTTCGCCGATGATGCCCGCAAGAGCATCGCCTACGCCATTCAGCGTGCGGAAACCGAAGCTAACAAAGGTATTCTAAAATTAACCTGCTCGCGCGCCGGTAAACCCATTGAGGTGCAATTGAAGCTTCGTGTCATGGGAACCTACAGCGCAACCGCGCCATACGACTGCCCGAAGTCCAAGCGTATTCTCGAAGATGCGTGCAAGGCGCTGGATAAGGAACCCCTCAATGAGAATTGGTGCGGCGCGATCAACGGCCTGGCACTGCTTGCCAGCGGTAACCCCGACTACCTGCCCAAAGTACGCGAACTCGCCCACAAACTCGCCCCTGCCTCCCTCGACCTGCGCAAGGGCATCAACGGCTCAGCCTGGGACAATGGCTACCGCAATATCTTTCTAGCGGAATACTATCTTCTAACCCACGATAAGGAGGTACTCCATGGTATCACAGAGTACACGCTTTCGCTCGCCCTGGGCCAAGGTATGTATGGCACATTCGGTCATGGTTATTCCGGGTTGACCCCCGATGGCAAACGCCACGGCGCGATCCCGCCCTACGGTCCGGTCAACATGGCCGGGCTCCCGGCCAATCTCGGCATCGTCATGGGCAAGCTATGCGGCGTCAAAGACCCCGAGGTGGATGCCGCCATCCAGCGGGCCTCCGGATTCTTCGGGTATTATGTGGACAAAGGCGCCATCCCGTATGGCGAGCACGAGCCATGGCCCTATCATGAGAACAACGGCAAAAATTCCCTCTCCGCTTTACTGTTTTCCCTCCAGTGGGACAAACCCATCGAAGCCCAATTCTTTGCCAAAATGGCCACCGCCGGCTACCGCAGCCGCGAGTGCGGCCATACCGGCCAGGGCTTCAGCTACCTGTGGAGCGCACTCGGCGCCAATGTCGGCGGCCCCGCCGCTGCTGCCGCCTTCGTCAAGGAGGCATCCTGGCACCTCGACCTGGTCCGCCGCTGCGATGGCACGTTCACCTATGACGGCGGCGAACAATACGGCGGCGGCATGACGGATGATAAAACGTACTACGGTAATAGTAGTTATAGCGGCCTAAGTCCAAACGCCACCTATGTACTTACCTATTCAATGCCCCTTAAAAAACTATGCATCACCGGCAAGGACGCCAATCCTGGGGGCTGGCTCAGCCAACAGGAGGTCGCGGCGGCCATCGCCTCCGGCAGATTCGATACCGAGCGCACCAAGATGACCACGCAGGAACTCATCACCGCGTTCGGCGATTGGTCGCCCATCGTGCGTGGCTGGGCTGCTGAGGAATTGTCCCACCGTCACGAGGCGAAATCGATGGTACCCAAGCTGATCCTGATGGCGGAGGGCAAGGACGCGCATGTCGCACAGGCTGCCGTAGAGGCACTGGGCGAAATCAAGGATAAGAAGGCACTGCCAGTGGTGGTGCGCCTTCTTTCCCACAAGGACCGATGGCTGCGTTTCAAAGCGGCCCAGGCAATCAAGAAGATGGGCGGCGAAGCAGCCCACGATACCCATGACATCCTAAAAGCCGTCGCCCTAACCGCTGAACCCGTGCAACCAATCAATTGGGCGGATCCGGTACAACTCACCCAGGGCCAATTGGCGGCGGCATTGTTCGCGGGCCCGCTGGCTGATTCACTGAAGAACGCGCCGACGAAGTTGCTCTATCCTGCGATCCAAATCGCTGCCAAAATCCCCGATGGCATGGCCCGCGCCACCTTGCGTGGATATTTTGAAAATAAGTTGAGTGAAAAGGATGTGCAGGCGTTGGCAGCAGATCTTTTCGCTGCGGTGAAATTCATGTGTCCGGCGGATACCATGTTTGGCGCTGAGATCCGCATGGGGGCCTTCAAGGCACTCACCAAGTATCACTTCAAGGAGGGCATTGAAGCGGGTATCATCTTTGCCAAAACCCAGGGCGGGCACGGCAGCGAAAGCAGAACCGGGGAAATCATGAAGGAAATCGCCGGTTATGGAGGTGCCGCGCGCGATGCGATTCCCCAGCTCAAGGAGTTGATCGTTGTCCTCAACGACCAATGCAAAAAAGGGGAATTCCCCGCAGGCAAACTCAACGACCGCAGAACTGGCGCCGTCGCCGATGCGATCAAGTCCATTGAAACCGCGAAGACCCAGCCCAAACTGCAAAGCTTTAAAACAGGCAATTGATGAGCGACACAAGTCTTTGATTATCTGGGTGAATCCTCGTCCATCTGCGGCTCCATTTCCCTCGCCTCCTGCCAATTCCGCCGCGAATCCAGCTACACGACTCGTGTCTCCTTATTAAGGACTTCCACCTCACAACTTCTCCGTCTTGACTGACTTGACTTCGCCGTTGATCCGCACTCCAACCAACCTGGCATCAGCTGAGCAAATCCGATAGGCACTAACCTTGCTGGCCTGCCACTCGATGTCCACGATTAATCCGCCGCGAGCACGCAGACCGCTCACCTTGCCGCTCGGCCACGCATGCGGTAGCGCCGGTAACAGACTGATCTCAAATTCTGGATTTGATCTATTATCTTGCGTCGTGCCCTGTTTAACCCGGCTTTGCAGTAGCATGGTGTTGGTGATTTGCGGGATGCCGCCATTGCCGTCAGTGTTGAAGATTTGGCCGTTAGGTTCGTGGGAGGTGATGAGGCTCGGGTTCATCGAGCGCTTCACGGCCATCACCTGGAGACGTCCGTATGCCTCCTCAGGCATTCCGAGATAGGCTGCGGCCACGCCGCACTGGACGCGGCCAAACGACGATTGCTCACCACCGCCATCGCTGCCGGCGATTTTCGTCCGCACGGTTGCCTGCGCCGCCTTGCGCAGGGGGGCGTCGTTCTCAAACATCGGATCGAAACTCTGAAAGCACGGATAGAGCTGTGAGTGGTGGCGGTGGCCCGCGACTAAGCTGCCATCTGGCCACTCCGGCAATTCGCCGCTCGTGTTGATCGGATAGTCCGGTAACTTCGCCAGCAGTGCCTCCCACTTGGGAATGTTGGCAGTCTCGAACTGCAACTCACGGCAGGCCGCCAGTAAATGCGTTAGCACATCGCGGGCGACTCCGATGTCCATGGTCGAACTGATGCCGCAACCGGTTTCCGGATTGTACGACGGGATGAACTCAACGCGTCCGGCCGCGTCAGTTTCGGTTAGGAAATCCTCATAGAACGCAGCGATCTCCTTGAGCAAGGGCACGCAACGTTGCGCAAGAAACTCACGGTCGCCGGTGTAGTCGGCGTAGTCCGAGAAATAGCTCGCCAGCCACCCGCTGCCAGCCGTCCAAAACAACAGGTCCCAGTAGCCCCAGTGCAGTAGCAGACCGGTATTGGACGCACGCGAACTACTGAAAAATCCGCGACAGCCGTATGTGCGCTTGGCATTGAGCCGCCACTCCGGATAGAAACTCTCTATCTTGCGGAAATAACCCTCCATCAGATCGGTCAGGTTGCCGCTGCACGCCGCCGCCATCGCAGCCTCAACGTTGGTATCGAGCGTGAAATCGCCCGACCACTCGGGCTTCCACGACCCACTCCAGATTCCCTGCAAATTAGGCAATAACTCACCGGCCGAACATATCAACATATAACGTCCCGCGTCATACATCTTTTCCATCAGGGCGGGCGGCAACCGGTTTTCCTTGGCGGCCATGTCGAGCAATTCCTCGCTGGGCAGCGCCCGCTGCGGGCCGCCGCCGAGGTCGAGCGCCACCCGCTTGAACAACGCCGCGTGGGCCGCCGCGTGCGGAGCTAACAATGCCGCGTAATCCCCTTGGACCACGGCAAGAGACTTGCGCAACTGCGGCAGCAAGGCAGCAGCGTCCGCGGTCGTCTGATAGGCCACCACTGAGCTATCCGCAAGGGGCGGCGCGGGATGAAATACGCCGCGTTGTTGGGTGAAGTCGGGATGGTCCGGAGAATAGGGCCAAGCTTCGCTGCGGTCCTTGGGCAGCGGGGTTTTCCACGGCACAATGCGAATAAGCAATAACACATCGCGGCCCTCGTCCTTGCGGATAATGCGCACAGCGGTGTCATAGCCGCCCTTGCCCTTGGCGTACACGTTGTGATAACTCACGCCATCCGCGCTCGTCTGTTGCTCCGATTGAATGAGTTCGTGACCTATGGCCGGAAACTCTAGCTCGCAGGGTGCCGGACCCGTTAGTGAAAGCGCAATGATATTTTCCGTGCGCGAGACAAACAGGCGGCGGCGAAACTCGCCGTGCTCGTCGCGCCAACGCACGCACACCTCGCCGGTCTGAAAATCCTCGCTGCGCTCATAGCCGGTGACTTCGCCGACAGGCTGCTGGCGGATATTGACGAACAATCCAGGATGAAACGGATCAGTCGGAATGCTGGGAACTCTATATCCTTTCTCCACACTCTTCTGCCGCAGGAAATCTATCATCTGGGTGGCTGGATAGTAGCCTTTCGCCCGTGTGATGCGACGCATCTCCGCTAAACAAGGTGCCATGTCTGGCACAATCTCGCGGTTGCCTAGCGGCAAGAATAACCGACAGTGGCTCGCCACCAGCGTCTCGTTGGCCGGCTCTCCAAACAACAACGCTCCCATCCGGCCATTGCCGGTGACAAAGCCATCTTCCCAGCGCTTGGCCACCACCCGGCTGAGCGATCCGTGGAATGTGGCGGCAGGGTTGACATCCGGCGCTGCCGCGACCGTCATCACCAGCGCGTACAATAATACCCAGCACCAGCACGCGAATTTGGCAGAGAAACGCACTGGCCAGGATGCTCGGGCCACAGTGGCGCGGGTATCCTGCCAGTGAGGCAGGATGCCTATATTCCTGCCAAATTGATAGTATCGAGCGGGCCGCACGTGGCCCACATGACTCAGCCGCGCGTTCACTTTAGCTTGGGAATCAAGCCGCTGAACGTCAGTTTGAAGGCATACGCTGGCGACTCGAAAGGAGGCTTGGCGACCTTGATTTTGAGTCCCTCGGCATCCTGGGTATAAGTCAATTTCTCTGTCGAACCTAGCAACGAAACACCTGTCAGGGTTTTAAGATCGATGCGCGACGAGGCGAGGGTTTTGACCACAAGTTGATCATTGGACCAGCCGAGATTGGTGACATAGAGAGTGGTGTTGGCCTTGTTGCGGGTGAAGCGGATGCCACCACCACCGTCGGTGGCGAGCACCCAGCAGCGGGTGGCGAACACAGCCTCACCGATGCGATCAAGGCAGCGCCCCATGTCCGTTAGGAATGTGATTGTCTCTGGCTCAAGTTCTCCCTCCGGCGTGAGTGGCACGTTGAGCAGCAGGTTGCCGCCTTTGCTGACCGTGTCAATGAGCATGTGAACGGCATTTTGCACCGGCATGTAGCGTTTGGTGGCATTGCGGATCCAATACCAATCGGCACCCATCGTCTTGTCCGACTGCCACGGGTAATGTTGGACGGTATTGGGATAACCGTACTCGTAGTTGTTTACCGCGATATTGGGCTTCCAATCGAGTTTGATAGTGGCCACTGCCTGCAACTTGCCGTTATTCCACTGTTGGTTGGCATTGTAAAAATGGGCGAGCACATTGAGACCGGCCTGTTTGAATGGAATGCCACCGTCGGTGTAATATAGGTCGGGGTGATACTTATCCATCAAATCACACAACCGGTCCTCAAAATTCTTTTCGAAAGCCGGTGGGCCGACGTCGCTGCGTTGCTCATACCAGAAATCGGGGAAAGATCCGTTGTCCTTCCACTTCTCTCCGTAAAGGTCCGTATAAGCCGGATCCTGGCCATCATAAGGAACTCCCGCCATCGGTCCGGTCCTATCCGCCCTGTGCGACGGTTGTAGCCAGCGGTAACTGCGGGCGAAATGCGAGGCCACACCCAAGCGCAAGCCCTCCTTATCGACGGCCTTGCGCCACATACCCACGACATCCTTGCCGGCGGTGACGACGGAATTCCAGCGCGGTTGATATTTGGAATCCCACATATCAAAGTTATCATGATGGACGGCGACGGGCACCACATAGCGGGCACCCGCCTGTTTGTAGAGTTTGACGTATCTATCCGCCTGGGCTTGGTCGAACTTGGGCGCTGTGAATAGCTTGCAAATATCCTTGTAACCAAATTTGGAGGGATGACCATACGTGGCAACGTGATACTTATTGCCCTCACTGCCTTGCTCATAAATCCAGCGTGCATACCAAGTAGTGGCCACCCCGGGAATACTCATCGGGCCCCAGTGCATGTAGATGCCCAACTTGGCGTCCGCATACCATTCCGGGCTCTCATACTGTTGCATCGACTCCAAGGTCGGCTCAAACTTCAACCGTGCCGGTTCGCCTGTAACCGAGGGCGCAATTCCGACATCGCAAAATGTGAGCGCGGCAATGCCGTTGGCTCCAAATAACAGGTGCTCAGGTTTGCCGTCCCAGTCCTTGCCGGTTAGATAAGTGATCGTCTTGGCCTCCGACGGCGTGCTGAGCTTGAGCGTGAGAATGTTACCCGCGACGCTACCTGAGGCAATTGGTGCCGCAACGTTATTCAGATAGAACGAGCCCTTCAGTTCGTCCTTCCAGACCACCGGTTGGCCGAAGTCGAGGGCAACTTCATCGTGCTTAGTGTTGGCAAACCAGGTCCGCATGAGATTGGGGGCACTGACCGGTTGTTTGGGGGCCAAGCCGTAGTTATCCTGCTCGATGAGTGGGCTCATGAAGTCGGCGAATTTTGCATAACCCTGCAGATCAAAGTGACATGATCCGCGGCCTGCATGCTCGGAAGCGGCACCCACAGTGGACATGGCGCGCAGGTTGGAAAAAAGATTGGGAAGCGTCCGCTGCGCCTCGCGGATGAAATCATCTTTGGGACCCATCGCACAGGGCAGCGGCCATACCTGATAGACATAATAGTTCTTGATATTCGGATAGTCCTGCTTCCAGGCAGCGGCCATCTCGACGAAGTACTGCTGATAGGACTTGTAATTCCAATCGCCAGTTGGCGCTCCCGATCCACTGTCGTTCTCACCTTGGTGCCAGATGACGCCGCGAATGCCGTGTGTGAGCTTGGCTGCCGTCACGCGGGTGAGCAAGCAACCGTAAATTTTATAGGGATTGTGGTAAAACTCGCCGCTGGTATCGAAGCGGTTAGCCGGATTGACTTGGTGCTGGAATATCGGGGTGCCGCCCACCGCGCCGTTGATAAAGCAAAGTGGCATACTGTATTTGGCGACCAAGTTGGTGGCGAGCACCATGCCCCAGGCACCGATCTGGTGGTTACCATAATTCGGTTTACCCCAGATATGTGTGCGCACGGCATTGCCCCAACCGCCTTTAATCGTGCCTTCAAGCTGGTTGCCATAACTGCGGATCCACTCACTCGCCGGCGTGGGGGCATCCTCGGTCGGTCCATTGTTAGGACCTGTGGCCTCAGCATTCGATTGGCCGTCGATGATATAAGCATCGCCGCAGACGATGTTGCCGACGGTTTTGACGAGTTTTTCGGCGTTGCCGGATTTGGTACCGAACTCGACTTTGTAGTGGATGAGGCCCGGCTTGAGCTTGACGGAGAAAGCATAACTCATATCCGCAGCGGGCTTTTGGGTATCAGTCTTGATGAGTTTATCATCGGCATAGAGTTTGAGAAACACCGCCTCGGCAGGCTCTTCAAGCGTGCCGTTGTAAAATAGCGTACCCTCGTTGTGGTCGTCCCGGGCATAGAATTGATTGGCCTCAGGTTGCTCATCCTTGGCCGGCGTGCGTTGCACCCAGGAATCGGTCTTCGGCTCGGTTACCACTATGGAAGTAGATGCGTCATAGTCCGCACCGCCGTTGTTGAGCACCAATTTAACCGTGATTTTTCCGCTGCATTGTGATCGTTTGAGGATCAATCTGTCCGGCACCACCTCCTTGATCACAGCCCCTCCGGCAACACTCCAGGTGTAGCGCAAGTCCCCTGCCCCCTTGGCTTGCATGGCGGCCAGATTGGCAATATCAGGGCAGATTTCAATGCGCTCGCGGCCATCCCAAGTTGCCGGACCGCGCAGGTAGAACACTGGCTCGGGAATCGCCTCTTTGATCTTGACACTCAGGTTCTTCACCTTGACCTCATTCGGATAGATCGCCTTACATTGCAGCACAAAATCGGTGTCAGTCACCACTCGGCCGGCGTCAAAAGTGTACGCCAACTGGTCCACGGCGACCACTGTGTCCAAGGCATCGCGCTTGACGATCCAATAGATTTTCTGGGCACCGCCGGCCTCTGCCGTGACGGTCAGGCTCTTACCTTCCTCGACCTCGATCTTGCCCGGGGCGACTGAGAACGCGTTACCGGGCTGGACGAAGCAGCCGACTAGGGTTTGCTGGTCCTTCTGGTTTTCATATTGCAATTTGAGCCACTCGGCAGAGCGGGCGACGCGAGAGATGCGCACTTCGTCAATATCGCCGCCGAAAGTGGCAGAGCGGTGGCCGCCGATGTCCATGTAAACATCATCCATCAGTGACATTGCGTTAGGTCCGGCGTCGTGGCTGCCTTCGAGCTTGCCGTTGACGTAGATCTTGCTGAGACCTTTCTCAAAGGTGGCGGCGATGTGATACCATTGGCCAAGCTTGGGCACCAGTTCGGCCTTGGCACCGCCACCGCCATCTGAGTTCCACAGCAGAGCCGGGGGCGAGCCGTATGTCAGATTCACCAGATTGCCATCCCCGGTCTTGCCATTGAAGCGGGTGGCATACCGGCCCCAGCAAACCAACGAAGTGTCGGCTTTGTCAGACCGAAACCAACATTCGCTGGTGAACGGGTTGTTACTGAAAGGCAGGCCTTTGATGTGATCGCCGCATTTGATCGCCTTGCCGGGGGTGAAACGCCGGCAATTGCCGATAATACCGGCGGCGACGGTTGTGCCGCCATCCTCGGGGGTGAGCGTGGCGAGTTCGTCCTTGAGCGTCTCATTCATGTGAATGACACTGGCGTAACCATTGTTAGCACTGAACACGGCCGTGCCACTGGATTCGCTGGCTGCATCTGGCTTGCCCCAATGGACTTTGATTTCCTGGCGGGCATTGCCTTTGATCTGCGGGATTTTCACCCACACACTGGCCTTGCCATGCGCGGGTTCCCATTTCTCAATCTGATAGGCCAGCGGTTGGCCCGCCGCCGAAAACCGCAGGTCATCCCCCTTGGCTGCTACCTGACTAAAATCAAAACTGCTCTTGTCCAAGCGTACTAGCAACGGAAATCCATCAACGGTCGCTTCGCCTGGCAAGTCCGCGCCCTCTGGTGTGGTCAGGATGAACAACGATCCCTCATGCCCCCAGCCCGAATACTGGGCGGCGGCGCGTGGCGTGATGCCGACCAGCAGTGCTGCGGCAAGAAAAATCGGGGATAATTTCATTACTTTCATCAGGTGGCTAAATGCCTCCCCATAACGTAACTAACCCCCTCGCTTCTTTCAGACATTTTTGCCTGCCGGAGCGGATTTTTGAAAGTTTGGTTCTAGGAGGCAGTATGTCTCGGTTCAATTACCATGCAATCCAACAAACTAGTGCCAATTCCATGCCTGTCCGCTATCTGGTTGCTGATCGCTGCCATGGTGGCCGCGCTTGCGACTCCAGCTCGGGCCGATGCCGCGCCCACGGTCACGGGCCGCTATGTCCATGTCATGCTGCCTGGCAACAATCACCGTGAGATGGCCCTCGCTGAGGTCGAGGTTTTCAGTGCCGCAACCAATGTGGCGTACCATAAGTCCACCCGCCAGACGAGCGTCGGCGGCGACGGTGTCTCCGAGCGTGCCGTCGATGGCAACACCGAGGGCGACGGAGCCGCCGCAAGCACCGCCTATACCCACGCTCCGTTCATCGATCCGGCTTGGGAAGTGGATCTGGGCAAGCCGGTGGCTATCGATAAAATCGTGGTGTGGACGCCGCGCGTCGATCTGATGAATGACATGCGGGTGTTTGTATTGAATGCGCAGCGCAAGGTCATCTGGGGCTCGTCACTCGCCAAGTGCACACAAGGCGCCAATCCATTTCTCATCAAGGACCACCCGACGTGTGAGTGGTTAGGCCAGCGGGTCGCCTGCCCCAACTGGAACCCGGACACACCTAGCACCCACAAGGACGGCAGCCCGCAATCGTTACGCCTGGCCATCACCGACCTGACGAAAACATACGGCGCGCGATATCCCCGCGGCAAGGAATTTCTTGATAGACTCACCGAGCTGGAGCCCAAACTCAAAACCCCGGATGCTGCCAAAGCCTACGAGACGCTCCGCAACGAGGCGCTGATGGCCAACCCGTTGCTGGATTTCGACAAACTGCTGCTGGTGCGCCGCAAGGGAGCCAGCGGGTTGCCCGCTAACTGGCAGGGCAACTCCAGCCTCGGCAAAACCTTCGATAACGAACTCGCCGTCCTCAGCCCACTACTGGATGGTAACCTGAAAACCCTCTATCGACCGGATAAACAACAATTCGTCGGCGACTTCGACCTACACTTCAACGCCGATAAAATCCTCTTCTCATCGCTCGCCGCCAATAACTCATGGGGCGTGTTTGAAATCAAGGCCGACGGCAGCGGCCTGCGCCAGGTATCACCGGATTTAGGTGCCGATGTCGATTGTTATGATCCGGTGTATCTGCCCGACGGCCGCATCATTTTTGATAGTTCCCTGAGTTACGCTGGAGTGCCGTGTGTTGGCGGTGCCGATTTTGTGGCCAACCTGCACATCATGAATGCGGACGGCAGCGGGCTTCGGCGGCTATGTTTTGAACAGGACAATGACTGGTGCCCGGTGGTCCTCAAGAACGGACGCATCATGTATCTGCGTTGGGAGTATACCGACTCAGCGCATTACTTCAGCCGCGTGCTCATGCACATGAATCCGGACGGCACAGATCAGAGATCGTTTTACCATAGCAACTCGTATTGGCCCAACTCGCTGTTCTACGCGCGGCCCATTCCCGGCTCCGCCACCCAATTTGTCGGCATCGTCAGCGGTCACCACGGCGCTGCCCGCGAAGGCGAATTAGTCGTGTTCGACGCCGCCCGCGGCACCTTCGAGGCCGACGGCGCAGTCCAACGCATCCCCGGCTACGGCAAAAAAGTCGAAGCCATCACCAAGGACACCCTGGTGGACGCCGCCTTCCCCAGGTTCCTCCATCCCTATCCATTGAGCGACAAGTATTTCCTCGCTTCATGCAACCTCAAAGGCGGGTGGGGAATCTATCTGGTGGATGTGTTCGATAACCTGCTGCTGCTCAAAAAAGATGATGGGGCCATGCTTTTTGAACCCGTGCCCTTCCGCAAGACCGTCACCCCGCCAGTCATTCCAAACCGCATCATTCCCGATAGCAAGGAAGCCACCATGCTCATCACCGATATATACGCCGGGGGCGGCTTGGCGGGCATCCCCCGCGGCACCGTCAAAAGCATCCGCGTCTATCAATATGAATTCAGCCCGCGGCGCGCCGGTGGCCACTACGCCATGGGCATGGAATCCGGCTGGGACCAACATATCATCCTCGGCACCGCCCCAGTGGAAACCGATGGCTCGGCCGCCTTCAAAGTGCCGGCTAATACTCCGGTGTCGTTGCAACCGTTAGACAAGGATGGCCGGGCGCTGGCCATCATGCGCAGTTGGACAACCGCCATGCCCGGCGAAAACCTCTCTTGTGTCGGTTGCCATGAAAATCAAAACTCAGCACCTCCAACCAAACAAACCATCGCCCAGCGCATCGCGCCGCATGCTCTCACGCCATGGTTTGGCCCGGCACGCGGGTTCAGCTTTGCCCGCGAGGTGCAACCGGTGATGGATAAGTATTGCGCCGGTTGCCACGACGACAAGGGCGGGGCAAAGCCGGATTTGTCAGAACCTAACCGGGCATTCAATGCGATTCACCCATACGTGAGGCGCAACGGTCCGGAAGGCAACTATCATTTACTGATGCCTCTGGAGTTTCATGCTGATACCAGCGAACTCATCCAGATGCTGGAAAAGGGCCACCATAACGTCAAACTCGACGACGAGGCGTGGAACCACCTGGTGACCTGGATCGACCTCAACGCGCCGAACCACGGCACTTGGGCGGAGGCCGGAGCAGGCCAGGATGTGCTCAAGCGGCGGATGGAACTCAACAAGAAGTATTATGCCGATGAGGTAGCAGATACCGAGAAGATCTATAACCCGTATAAGAAGACGGCTAGTTTCGTCAAACCCGATGCGGAAACCGCCAACACTAGCAAACTCGGTCCGGCGACACCCGCTGGCTGGCCGTTCTCCGCCGATGCCGCCAAGACGAAGCAAGGTACCAATGCGAAGGTCCAGCTTGATTTAGGCGAAGGAGTGAAGATGGATTTCGTGCGGATTCCCGCAGGTGCATTTTTGATGGGAAGCGACTCGGAATCCCCCATGGAACGGCCGGTCACGCCGGTGACCATCAAGAGCGCCTTCTGGATGGGTGCTAAGGAAGTGAGCTTGGAGGAATACCGGCAGTTTGATTCTAACTACCAAAACGGTATCTATGACATGCACTACAAGGATCAGGTTAAGCCTGGCTATGACATGAACCATGTGGAGCTTCCTGTCATCCGGGTATCATGGCAGAAGGCCATGGAATACTGCCAATGGCTGTCCAAAAAAACCGCCCGCAAAGTCTCCCTGCCGACCGAAGCCCAGTGGGAATGGGCGTGCCGCGCTGGCTCCGCCTCACCATTTTCCTACGGCGACCTCAACACGGATTTCTCCACCTTTGCTAACCTCGCGGATGTCACTGTCAAAAAAATGGCGGTGTCCGGCGTGGATCCACAGCCTATTAATAATCCCGGCCCTAACGAGGACTTCGAACTCAAGGACGCTCGCTTCAACGACGCCGTGCTTCACTTGGCCGCTACCGGCAAGTATCAGCCCAACCCGTGGGGCTTGTGCGATATGCACGGCAACGTCGCAGAATGGACGCGCTCCGACTATAAGCCATATCCCTACAATGATGCCGACGGTCGCAACGGCCTCGCCACCGCCAATCTCAAGGTGGTCCGCGGCGGTTCGTGGCATGACCGGCCGTTGCGTTCCACCTCAAGCTTCCGCCTCGGCTACCCGAGTTGGCAGCGTGTCTATCACGTCGGCTTCCGCGTCATCGTCGAAACCGAACCGGAGCATGTAGCATCCAGCCCCGTGAAACCAAACCGCAATAGCCGGTAAGCTTCGAACTCCGAATCTACTCCAATACCTCAATACCTAGATGAAACGCTCTATATTCGTCCTCGCCGGTGCCTTGCTCGCTGGCTTCTCGCCGCAAGGATTCGCAGCTTACACCGGCTGGAAACACATCGGCTCTGTCTATCTGCTCACTTCGCCGGAGGGTGCCAACCTGCCAGCCACCGCCACTGAAACGAACTTTCCCGTTTTGCTGCGGTTGCGCAAGGAGTCGTTCAATTTCAGCCAGGCCAAGCCGAACGGCGACGACATGCGCTTTGCCACTGCCAGCGGCACGCCACTTGCTTATCAAATTGAGCAATGGGACGCGGCAGCGGGCACGGCGAGTATTTGGCTGCGCCTGCCCAGCATCAAAGGCAATGCACGCCAGGAAATCAAAGTGCTTTGGGGTAAGGCGGATGCGCTGAGTGAGTCTAACGGCAAGGCGGTATTCAATGAGACCAACGGCTACCTGAGTGTCTGGCACATGAGCGATCCGCCCAAGGATGAGTGCGGCACCGTCGATTCCAAGAACGTGGGCACCACCCCGGGGGCCGGGATGATCGGCCCGGCTCGGCATTTTGCCGGCAAGCAGGGGATTGCTTGCGGCGAGAACATCCTCAACTATCCGTCAGACGCTAGTCCGCACTCCACCGAACTGTGGTATCGCTCAGACGCCGCTAACATGGACCTTGTCTGCTGGGGCCGCGAGGGCACTCCGGCCGGTAAGGTGCGTATGCAATTGCAAAGCCCCTCACATATCTATATCGATAGTGACGGCGGCAGCTTCCACGCCACCAGCACGTTGCCCAAATCCGAGTGGGTGCAAGTGGTTCATACCTACGACGGCAAAACCGGCCAAGTCTATATCAATGGCAAGCTCGACGTCCCGTCCCCTATTCCGACGACGATGAAAATCCTCAGCCCCGCGCGGCTGTGGCTGGGCGGTTGGTATAACGGGTATAATTTCACCGGTGATATGGACGAGGTGCGCATTTCCAAGGTGGCCCGCTCCGCCGACTGGGTGAAATTGCAATACGAAAATCAAAAGCCGCTGCAAACATTGGTCGGCCCACTGGTGCAAGCGGGCAGCGCGTTCGCCGTAGCACCTGCCCAGCTCACGGTTCCGGAAGGTAAGCATGCCACCTTCACCGCGCAGGCCGGCGGTGCCCAAAAGATATATTGGACACTCAAGACCGACGGCAAGGAAACCCTCGTGGCAACGGATGTCTTCGCTTACTCATTCGACGCTGGCCGGGTGACCGGCGATAAAACCGCGACGCTGCAAGTCAAAGCAATCTGTGCCAATGAAATCAAAAACAAGGACATTCCCATTATCATCAAGGAGGACATTGCTGAACCGATCTTCACCTTGAAAGCGCCGACCGCCTGGGATGGTCGCACGACTTTGGATGTGGTACCGCAGATAAGCAATCTGAGCGCCATGCAGGCGAAGGGTGCCGGGGATTTGAAATTTGCTTGGAGCGTCACTGGCATAGCGGTGATCCAGGAGATTGCGCCCGGCAAACTTATCCTCAAACGCGCCCAGAACAGCGGCCAGTTGACCGTCACCGCTACCATCGACAACGGCGGCAAACCGACCACGCAGACGATTTCCATCAAGGTGAGCGAACCGAAAAGCGAAGCATGGTCGGTGCGCGTGCCGGGCAAGGATGAGAAGCCGGTGGACAACCAATTTTATGCCCGCGATGAGAACAACGAGGGCACACTCTATTACAACGGTACGCTCGACGAACCGGCTGATTCGGTGTATCTCAAGGTCTTTGCCGATGACAAACCCTACAAAGGTGAAGCCAGCAAGCTGGGACCTGATAAGTCATTCGCCTTTGCCGTGAAACTCAAGCCGGGCTTGGTCAAGTACAAGGTCGAGTTCGGTACAAAACGCGGCTCCTCCGACAAATTGTTGCATTCCGTAGCCAACCTCGTCTGCGGCGATGCCTATATCATCCAAGGCCAGTCCAATGCCCTGGCCACCGACACCGGTGAAAAATCCCCGCCGGAGACCAGCGAATGGATCCGCAGTTATGGCCGGCCGGAGGGCGACCCGAAAGCCGCCCCCCCCAACCTGTGGTGCAACCCAGTGTGGAAAGCCGAAAAAGGTGAGAAAGCAGAACTGGGGTATTGGGGCATGGAACTGGCCAAACGATTGGTGGCTAGTAATAAGATCCCGGTTTGCTTCTTCAACGGCGCGGCGGGCGGCACCCGCATCGACCAACACCAACGCAATGAGGCGGATCCAACCGATCTAACCACCATCTATGGCCGTACACTGTGGCGGGTGCAACAGGCGAAGCTCACCCAT
>JBAXOP010000054.1:0-22552 GCA_037133195.1 Verrucomicrobiota bacterium
CCGCTGCACGCCGCCGAGGCGTGGTGGAACCGCGCCTGGACCCAGCGCCAGCCGCTCACTCTGGACACCAGCACCGGAGCCGCCGATCTATCCGAATCGCCAGGCTCCGCCTCTGTGCTGCTGCGCCTCTCGGACGCCAACTTTCACTTTGCCAGTGCCCGCGATAACGGCGGCGACCTGCGCTTCATCGCAGCGGATGGCAAGACAGTTCTGCCCTATCAAATTGAGAGTTATGACAATGTCCTCAACGAGGGCTTCGTATGGGTCAAGCTGCCTGAGCTGAAAGCCGCAACCAAGGAAACATTCTATCTCTATTATGGCAACTCCGATCCCGCCATGCCCGCAGCTCCGCCTGCCACCGATGCCTACGACGCTGATACCACACTCATCTATCATTTCTCCGGCCGCGGCAGCGCCCCCGCCGATGCCACCACTAACGGTAACAACGCCACCACCGTCGGTCAATCCGTCGATGGCTCACTCATCGGCAGCGGCCTGAGACTGGCCGGCACTATCCCAATCATTATTCCCAACACCGCCTCGTTGGAGTGGAAAGCTAACCAGACGCTGACCCTAACCGCATGGGTGAAACCTGCGGCGTTACAGGCCAATGCGATCATCCTCAGCCGGGTAGATGGCACTGCGGCCTTGCGCCTGCTACTTGACCAAGGCGTGCCTACCCTTGAAATCAGCGCCGCCGCCGGTCCATTGCGCAGCCAGCCCGGCACCCCGCTCGCCGCCGGAGCATGGTCTCATATCGCGCTGGTCGCCGACGGCAAAACCCTCCAACTCTACGTCAACGGCACTCCCTACGCCAGTCTCAACGCCAATCTACCCGCCCTCACCACCCCGCTGAACCTCGGCGGCCCGGCCGCTGCTGGCTCCAACAATTTCACTGGCGAACTCGACGAGTTATCTATCTCACGCATCGCCCGTCCGGCGGCTTGGATCAAGCTCGCCGCTATCACCCAGGGCACTGGCGAGTCCGCGCAGCGTGCAATTTCGCTAGGCCAGGTGGAAGGCGATGCCGTCAAAGCCCAGAGCAAGTTCATGGAACATTTGTCGTTGTTCAAGGACATCGCCGGCAACATGATGTTCGACGGCTGGATCGCCGTCGGCGTTTGTGGCGTGATGATTCTAATCGGCTGGACGGTCGCCATCCGCAAATTTATCTATCTGAACTCCATCGATAAGGGCACCACCGCTTTCCTTAAACAGTGGAAGGCCCTCTCCACCGACCTCACCGCTCTCAACCCCGACGACCATTCCGCCGTCGGCACCCTCGACGGCAGCGGCGACGCCACCGAACTGGCCCTGCTCGCCAAATCCCCGCTGTTCCATATCTACCAAATTGGCTCGGAGGAAATCCGCCACCGCCTCGATAAGGACCACAAACGCGTCCAAGGCCTTTCCGGTCGATCAATCCAAGCGATCCGCGCCAGCCTCGATGCCGGCCTGGTTCATGAAAGCCACCGCCTATCCGACGGCCTGATCTATCTGACAATCAGCATCGCCGGCGGGCCTTACGTCGGATTGTTGGGCACCGTGGTCGGCGTGATGATCACCTTCGCTATCATCGCCCGCTCCGGTGAGGTGAACGTCAACTCAATCGCCCCCGGCATCGCCTCGGCGTTGCTAGCCACTGTGGTCGGCCTGGTGGTGGCCATCCCGGCGCTATTCATTTACAGCTATCTAAACGGCCGGATCAAAAACTCGCTAGCCCTCATGCAAGTGTTCATCGACGAGTTTGTGGCCAAGATGGCCGAGTTCTACCGCCCCGCCCAAGAACCAGATCCCACCACCGATAAGTCCTGAAAGTGCTCAGATGTATGAGAATTATGCGACTTATGCATTTCAGCATTTCAGCTCTCAGCTTTCAACTCTCCCCGCCCCCCCATGGCCTCCGCCGACGAAAAAAATTACGATGACATCAACGTCACGCCGATGGTTGACCTCTATCTGGTGCTGCTGCTCATTTTTATCATCATGACCACCGCCAGCGTGCAGGGCGTTAAAGTCAACCTGCCCAGTGCCAGCAAGGCAGCGGCCCCCAAGCTCGATGCGCCCAAAACCCAGGCGATCACCATCGACACCGAGGGTAAAGTGCGCCTCAACACGCTGCCCGTCACCCTAGCCGAATTGGAAAGTAAACTCGCCCAACTCAAGGCCGCCATTCCGGCGCTGCCGGTGATTGTGCGCGGTGATCGCCAGAGCCAGTACCAAGGTATCATGGATGTGCTCGACGTGCTCGGCCGCGTCGGCATCAACCAGATCGGCCTGGCCACCCAGCCCTCAGCCAGTGCCAACTAATTTCCTAACATGAAAACGCAACTAACCGTATCTCCTCCTGCTAACAAACGCCGTCTCATCATTGGTGTGCTCCTCGCCATTGTTTTAGCAGGTGGGGTGGTGTCCTTTCTCAACACGCCGGCGGAGCATGCCCGGGCGATAGTGAAGAAGTCCGATACGATTTCCATCACGTTGCCGCCACCGCCGCCGCCGCCGCCCAAACCGGAACTACCCAAGCCGCCGCCGCCCAAAGAAGTGATGGTCGAACAGGCTCCCGTCGATAAGATCGAAACACCGGAAGAAACCGCTTCCAACGAACCACCGGACGATGGCTTGACCACTAACAATATAGGCAACGGCCCGGATATGGGGTTGCGTGCAGGCACTGGCAGTGGCACGCGCAACCGCATCGGCGGCGGCCGCCACGGCGGAAAATGGGACGGCTTCGCAGTGCAGGTGCAAAATACCATCGCCGATACGTTGCGCCGCAATTCCGGCACCCGCAACGCCTCGTTCAACATGAAGGTGCTCGTTTGGGCCGACGCCAATGGCCGCATCACCCGCGCCACCCCCGTTGGCTCGTCCGGTAACACCACCGTTGATCAGGCTATCAAAAGCCAGGTGTTCGCGGGGGTACAACTTCCCGAGCCTCCGCCCGCTGATATGCCCATGCCTATCAATATGCGCATCTCCGCTCGCAAGGGATCTTTCTAACGTGGCCTGCCTCAGACCCATGTCTTCGCGACTCAAGACACAAGATATAAAATATTACCTAACGACAAAATATCTTTTGCTTTTCAAGGAATCCAGCCAATCCATCATGTCTCCACTCCGACCATTTCTTATTGCCGCCTGCCTTGGTGCCTCATGCCCGTCTTGGGCAGAAGTCGCCACGGCCCAACCTGTCCCAACTGATGCGCCAGCCGAGCTACCCAAAGCCACTGATAGCATGCCTTTGGCCACTGATGTTCCTGCAGCGGTGCCCTCGTCTAACGTCACAGTTAATCTAATCAACCGACTGGTGCAAAAGGGCATTCTCACCCAGCCCGAGGCGCTCGAACTCATCAAACAGGCACAAGCCGATGCCGCCATCGCAGCGCAAAATGCCGCTGCCGCAGACGCCCCCGTGCCCGCAGCCGACGAGTTGCGCGTCAGTTACATTCCTGAGGTGGTACGCAACCAGATGCGCGACCAAATTAAACAGGATCTTATGGCCCAAGCTCGCGAGGATAAATGGAGTGTCAAGCCGAGCGCCGACTGGACCTCTAAGTTTCGCCCGTACGGCGATATCCGGGTGCGCTACGACGGCACCTTCTTTCCTGCCGCCAACGACAATACCTTCGGCGCCTTTCCTAACTTTAATGCCATCAACACCGTTGCCCCATACGATAGGTTCAGCAACCAACTCGTTCTCCCCCAATACAACGTCGATCAAAACCGCCAGCGTGCACGCCTGTATGCCCGCCTCGGCACCGAAATTATGTTGGGCGAGGGCTTCAATGCCGGCCTGTGCCTCGGCACCGGTGATAGCAACACACCAACCTCTCTCAACCAAACACTCGGCGGCTCCGGTGGTAATTTCTCCAAATACCAGCTGTGGCTGGACAAGGCATTCGTTAGCTACGACGCCGGCCCCGGCGATGGCGAAGAACTCACGTTTTTTCTAGGCCGGTTCGCTAATCCGTTTTTCTGCACCGACGTCCAATGGGACCCGGACCTCGGCTTCGACGGCGCAGCACTGCGCGGCAAGGTGAAACTCACCGACAATGTCTCGACGTTTTTCACTGCGGGTGCCTTCCCGGTTTACAACACAGATTTCAACTTCGCCTCCAATCAGTCGGCCAAGTTTACTAGCACCGACAAGTGGCTCGCCGGCGCTCAACTCGGTATCGACTGGAAGATTAACAAAGATCTAGCGGCCAAAGTCGCCCTCTCTTACTATGATTTTCATCATATCGAAGGCAGGCTGTCCTCGCCATTCACGCCGCTGAACACCAGCGACGCTGGCAACACCGATACCACCCGCCCCGGCTTCGCCCAACGCGGCAACACGTATATGGAATTGCGTAATATCGTGCTCACCCCTGCTACCACCTACCCATCCATTAACAGCCAATACCAGTACTACGGCCTCGCCACTCCGTTCCGTAATCTCACGCTAACCGGAAAACTCGATTACGACCACTTCGAGCCACTGCGCGTCTCATTGCTCGGCGAAGTAACCAAAAACGTTGCCTACAATAATTCCGCCATCAGCCAGATTGCCGTCAATAACTTCGCTCCTATCGAAAATGGTGGTAACTTCGCCGGCGGCGATCTCGCCTGGAACCTCGCCTTCCAAGTCGGTAATCCAGCACTCGAGGCGTTCGGCGAGTGGCAGGCGGGCGTCGGTTATCGCTACGTCGAGAGCGACGCGATTGTCGATGGCTTTACCGACTCAGACTTTGGCGGCGGCGGCACCAACCTCAAAGGCTTTACCTTAGGCGGTAAATTCGCACTGTCCAAAGCCGTGTACTGCGGCCTGCGCTGGATGAGTTCTAACGAAATAGCCGGACCTCCACTTAAGTCAGACACCCTACAGATCGACCTCCATGCCAAATTCTAATATCATGAATAAATTCACTGGCTTGCTGTTACTCGGCATTACTCTAACATCAATGGCAAGCGCCGCCGAGGCCCCGGATCCGAGCGAAAAACTCCACGCACAATTGCGTGCGGTTATGCTGCAACTGCGCAGCGCCCAAACTGAAAGTGCCAACGCCCAAGCCGCACAGGCTGCCTCCGAGCAAAAAAATACTGAACTCGCCGCCAAGGTCACCGATCTCGAAAAGCGAAACGCCACCTTGCTCCAACAAGCGACCAGCGATAAAACGGCTGCCGACAAGGCCGCCACCGCACTAACCACGAAGTTGGCGGATCGCGACAAACGCATCGCTGAGTACACCGCAGCACTCGAAAAGTGGAAAGCTGGCTACGAACAGGCCGCCGGAATCGCCCGAGCCAAAGAGGATGAGCGGGCGAAACTTGCGGCCGAGGCGCTGGAGATGAGGCGCACCATCACTGACCGCGAGGGGAAGAATATCGCGCTTTTCAATACTGCTATCGAGGTGCTGGACCGGTTTGAGAAATACGCTCTCGGCAAAGCACTTGCGGCTCGCGAACCATTCATCGGCAGCACCCGCGTCAAGGTTGAAAACCTCGTCCAAGGATATAAGGACAAGATACTCGACAACCGCATCAGTGCCAAAAAACTGCCGGCCAAGCCATGATTCTCCCGATCACCTCGGCTCCTATGCCGCGCATTATGCCGCGCCGCCTCGGTCCTAAGGAGCGACGACATTCCTGTCGTCATGCGGAAGGAACGCCCATAATCCGCGCTTTCGGCACTCACCCATGGCCTCCTCTTCCACCACCACCACAAGAATGTGGTGGCTCCTTATGCTGTCTCCCTATGCTGGCTCCATAACGCACTCAAACCATGAAGCCCAAACGAATTTATTTTCGCAACACGCCACTCTTCGGCGAGCCGCTGCATTACCGCGCGGGTGTTTGCCTCGGCTTCAGTGTTCTCATCAGCGGGCTTTCAGTCAACGCCGGCGACCTGTTGCGCGGCGGTCGGACCACTCCTAACGTGGCGGGCGCTCCCGCTGCCACAGGTGCCCTCGGCGGGGCCACCCCGGCCACTACCGCCGCCGCCCGCGCCAACGCGCAGGATATGCTCGCACGCACCAGCCATACCCTCAATGCCATGCGCGTCATGCAAGCCGCCGCACGGGCCTCCGCCCTTCAGGGGGCTAACAACCTGGGCTCCGTTTCAGTTCCGCTGCCCAACGTACCCAACGGCCTAACCGACGGTGGCCTGCAAGTCGCGCCGTTGGTGGCCGTGCCGCTCAACCCGGGGAAATTCACCAATACTTGGGCCGGTGCCAAGCCGCCGGTGGCGGACCCGGCCGATTCCACCCAAGTGACGGTCAAGCAGACAGCCCAGCAAGCGTTGCTATACTGGCAGACGTTCAACGTTGGCAAGGAAACCACGCTCACCTTCGATCAATCTGACGGTGGGGCTAACAAAAGCCAGTGGATCGCCTTCAACAAAATAAGTGACCCCAAAGGCAATCCGACTCAGATTCTCGGTTCGATCAAGGCCGATGGCCAAGTCTATATCATCAATCAAAACGGCATCATCTTCGGCGGCTCCAGCCAAGTGAATGCCCATACTCTAACCGCATCGTCGCTGCCCATCAACGACAACCTGGTCGCCCGCGGCTTGCTCAATAACCCAGACAGCCAGTTTCTTTTTTCCGCTTTGCCATTGCCAAGCGGCATATCAACTGATGCGTTCACACCCGCCGCTCCACTTCCTTTAAATGGAGACGGACGGACCGGAGACGTGATCGTGCAAGCCGGAGCCCAGCTTTCCAGCCCGACTACTGCCGACCACGTGGGCGGGCGCATTGCCCTAATCGGTGCCAACGTCATCAACCAGGGAACCATTGCCACACCAGACGGACAGACTATCCTAGCGGCCGGATTGCAGGTGGCGTTCAACGCTCATGATACGAGCGATGCGAGCCTGCGCGGGATTGACGTGTATGTTGGTGCAGTGGCTGACCCAGCCTCCACCCTTGCTCCTTATGCCGGTACCGCCAGCAATCAGGGAGTCATGAGCATCCCGCGAGCCAACGTCACAATTGCCGGAAAAACCGTGAACCAATTAGGAGTGATCGACGGCAGTACCTCGGTTTCGCTCAATGGCCGGATTGATCTGTTAGCAGAATACAATGCCGTCACCAACCCCGGATTCGATATCACTAACTCCTCCACCGGCGTTCCCTATGTTCTTACCGCCACCGGCCTTGTGGACCTGGGACCTGGAAGCGTGACACGCATTCTCCCGGAATGGGATAGCACCGATCAGGTGATAGGGACGCAACTAACACTCCCGTCCCAAATCAAGATCGAAGGGAAGGTCATCCATTTTGAATCGCAGTCGTGCGCTTTCGCTCCCAACGCAAAGGTCACCGTAACTTCTGGTCTTTGGGATTACAACGCATCGGTAAGCACTCCTAGATCGTCTTTCGTCAGTTCCGGAGGGCAGATCTATCTGGATGCGGATTCCACAATCAATGTGGCCGGCTCTACCGACGTCGCCGCCAACGTGAGCGATAATATCATAGCCGTGCAGTTGCGTGGAGCGGAGTTGGCGGATTCCCCAGTGCTGCGTGATGGCGCACTTCGCGGCGCGACCTTGTATGTCGATGCCTCGGCCACGGGTGTCTATGACTCCGCGCTTTGGGCGGGCACTCCGCTCGCTGGAAAAACCTGGGTGGGCACTCCGCTCGCTAACGTCGCGGGATATGTGGGACTCATCCAGCGCAGCGTCGGGCAACTCACCACCGCCGGTGGCTCGGTGAATCTCACCTCTGGCGGATCGGTCGTCGTGAATGACGGTGCTACCATTGATGTGTCCGGCGGCTGGACAAATTACCAGGGGGGCTATGTCAAGACATCCTACGTACTTGCGGGAAATAATCTGATAGATGCATCCAAGGCCTACCCGGACATGACGTACAACGGGGTTTTCACAGGCAGCTCCTCCACCACTAACACCAAGTGGGGAGTGACACATAGTTTCCAGCAAAAGCTGGCTCCTGGTGGTTTGCACTATCAATTAGGATACACCTTGGGTGCCGCCGCTGGAGCGCTCACTATCACCACGCCCGCCGCAGTATTGGACGGCAACTTCTCGGGCAGCACCACAGCTGGGGAGCGCCAGCAAGCAACGATTCCGCTTCCTGCCTCGTTCACGCTTGCACTTCAAAGCCAGCAATTGCTAGCTCCGTATTATCCCTCATACTCGCCAACCCCACCGGTGATTGTCTTGCAAAAGGACACCACCCAGACTGCGGCGGATGCATTCGCACTGGATGCCAACGGTGACCCCAAGCCACTGCGGGCGGACCGGCTCGGCAAGGTCTTACTTTCAACCGGATTGTTCGGACCCGGCGGATTTGGTAGTCTAACGGTATATAATCCAGACGGCAACATCGTGGTGCCCGCCGGAGAAACCCTCGCGAGCGGAGCCGGTGGAAGCATCCGCTTAACCGGTGCCAACGTCAAAGTGGAAGGAACCATAAGAGCGACAGGTGGCGGAATAAGTCTAACCTCATATAATATATCACCCAGCATCGTCTGGGATTTGAATAACTCTTCAGGCGCATCGACACCATTACCGTCAATTGACCGTGGAACCATTACTTTGGGAGCATCCGCCATGCTCGATACTGCGGGCCTGCAAGTGGACGACCGGGTGGATTCGAGCGCGCCGCTGTCACTGCCGCTCATCACCGCTGGCGGATCAATCACTCTTAGCGGATACAATGTGAATCTAGCAAAAGGAGGCATCATCGACGCCTCCGGCGGAGTGGCCATATCACCTAAAGGTGCTATAGCCTACGGCAAAGGAGGATCCATCTCGATCTCCTCGGGGCAGGATCCAGGTATCTCCTCAGTGTTAGGTGGCCATCTGCAACTCGAGTCCACCATGAGCGCATACTCTGGTGGCATCGGCGGGTCACTGAATTTGTTAGCCCCGGCAATCGCTCTCGGCAATATCATCCCATCAGCAACGGACGTTCTGGCGTTGGACGCAGGATTTTTCAGTAAGGGTGGATTCAATTCATTCTCACTGACGGGCATCGGGCTTGCGAGCGACTCGATCACAACCCCCGGTATGTCCATTGCTGCGGAAACAATCATCCAGCCTGTAGTGTCAAGTTGGATCGCTAGTCCGGCAGTTATAGCCCAAGGTCAGCCCGGTCTTTCACAATTCGTCAAGGAGCCGGGTGTGAGGACTCCAGTTAGCCTTAGTTTGTCATCGAAGGGGGCTAAAGATATATTCACCAGCAACTTGCTGGTGCGGGGTGACACGATCGTTGGTGCGGATTCTATAATCCGCGTGGAACCGGGTGGAATCCTGTCATTAAAAGGTGATACGGTGACCCTTGCTGGTTCGTTATTTGCTCCAGGCGGCACTATCACTGTGACGGGCGGTAAAAGTTATCCGTCCCTGAACAGCACCCCCAGTGATGCATACATAACGGTGGATTTGTTGCCAAAAAGCGTTTTGTCAACTGCAGGAGCGGAACTACTTGTTCCCGATTCCTATGGCCGCAGGATAGGTAAAATCCTAGCGGGAGGCACCGTGACTGTCAGTGGGAACATTGCGGCGGAAGCGGGTTCGGAAATCAACGTGTCCGGCTCCAGCGGATATCTCGATCTCGCCCTTGGCGCTTTGGGACTATCCACCCATGACTCATTCAACAGCAATTCGCCACTGGGTCTGGCGACGCAACGGACACTGGTTGCCAGCAATGGTGGTGCCATCGTGCTCAGCGGCCAGCAGGAATTGTTCTGTGATGCAACACTACTCGGCGGCGCGGGTGGCAGCAACGCACTGGGCGGCAGTGTCACCATCTCATCCGGGCGTTTCTATAATGGTGTTCCACCGACTTCCACAGACATCACCTTGCAGGTTGCGCAGAACAATTCGACTATCCCTGTGCCATTTCATCCGGCGGGCCAATCCGGCGTTGGTCTTGTCATAACGGATGACCAGGGAGCCACCATTACAGAGCAAGGATATCTAGCGGCAAATACGTTTCTCACGTCGGGTTGCGATTCCCTAACCCTCACAGGTAATATCTCATTCCATGGACCCGTTAACCTGCGTGCCGCATCCAGTCTGACCATTGCAAGCGGCGGGGTCCTGAGCGCCGACTCTGCAGTGAATCTAACTGCCTCCCATGTTGTGATAGGAACACCATTTGCGGGCCCTCTATCGCCGCTGGACCCACAAAATCCTTTTGCGCCGGACAACATCAAGCCTACCACAGGAAAGGGGACACTCACCGTCAATGCGGATCTAATCGATATCGGAACCCTGTCGTTGCAATCAATTGCAAGCGCGGGCTTTATCGCATCTAACGGAGATATCCGGGGCGATGGCACATTGGGCATACAAGGAGACATTCTGCTGCGCGCAGGACAGATCTATCCGACAACCGATTGCGCATTCCAGATCTTTGCTTATGATTCGGGAAGCGGATCCTCCCTGCATCATGGAAGCGTGACGATAGAGGCTGATGGAAGCAGGCAGCTGCCTCTCTCCGCAGTTGGAAGATTGGGAATTTATGCCTCCACCATCACTCAAGGCGGCGTGTTGCGTGCTCCATTCGGTAGTATCACACTCGGCTGGAATGGAGCAGGTACATCACCCGTGGATAATGTGGTAGGTAGTACCCTGCCTGTGCCAGTAACCACCAGCATCACATTGGAATCTGGCAGCATCACCTCGGTGTCTGCAGTGGATCCGGTAACCGGCGAGGCGCTCACCATCCCATACGGACTCGTTTACAATGGAAACTCCTGGGTTACTCCCGCGGGATTCGACATCACATCCGGAGGTTTGCTAGCCAAGGGAATATCGCTTTCTGCCGGATCGGTCTCCACCATGGCCGGTTCCAAGATCGACATTAGCGGAGGAGGCGATCTATACGCATATAACTGGGTGCAGGGCCTGGGAGGCAGCACGGACATCCTTTCCTCGAACACGAGTTTCGCAGTCATCCCGGGTTATACCGCAGATTTCGCTCCCGTCGCTCCCTTCCATGCCAGCACATCAAGCGACCCACTCGGAGGTGTTGCCGGTTATGTGAACTCCTCACTCGCCGCTGGCGAAAAAATCTATCTGCAAGCTAACGGTGGCCTCCAGGCCGGGTATTACACGTTGTTGCCCGCTCGTTACGCGCTGCTGCCAGGGTCCTATCTAGTGACTCCCGTGTCAGGTGCCGCAAGCGTGCCGGTGACCGAGGTGGATGGTTCCACATTAGTTTCCGGGTATCGTTTCAACGACCTTAACCATGCGGTAACGCCGCAAGCCTTGTTTACATCATTCAATGTTGTGTCCTCGTCTGTGTTAGCTCTGCGTGCGCAGTATGACGTCTTCAATGCCAACACCTTCCTTCAACAGGGCAGCAGCACCGCCGGTCTGGCCACCCCCAGACTACCAATCGACGCCGCGCAACTTACCCTGGCAGCGAGCACATCCATGATGATCCATGGCTCTGTCCTCTCCTCGGCACCAACTGGCGGCAGGGGCGGACAAGTCGATCTGAGCAGCCCGCTGGATATTCTGATAGCGGCCCCGGGTGCTGCTTCCCAGACTGGAGTTCTGGTGCTGGATGCCAGTGAGTTATCGGCTTTCGGAGCCCAGAGTCTTTTAATCGGTGGCATGCGCCAAACCACTGCGACTGGCACGACGGTCGATGTGGCTACCAATCTCATAACGGTCGATAATGCGGGCACTCCTCTATCAGGACCTGACGTCATACTGGTTGCGAAACAAGGCATCAATCTCACCTCCAATGCCGACTTGGAAAGCAGAGGCACTCTCACTGGCTCCGCGGATAAACTACTGATAGGAAATTCCGCCACAACTAGCAGTGGTGACGGAGTCTTGGTACGAGTCTCATCAGATAGTGGCGCATCACTTCAGCGAGCGGGGTTGTCCAACTCCGTCGTCCCGCTTCTCACCCTTGCAGGTGGTGCGAAAATCTCGGGTTCAGGCGTTATCATCGACTCCTCGGCGCGTACGACACTCAACCCAAGCGCCTCAATCAGCGCCGTAACCGCATCAATCAACACCGGCCTAATCAGCATCCAGCTAGACAACCCAGGATCGCTGATATCGGGCAGTGTGCTCGGAAACGGTCTGGTATTGTCCGGAACAGCACTGCAAAACTTGGAAGCCTCGGCTCAAAATATCTCGCTAACGAGTTACTCGTCCATTGATATTTATGGCAGCGGTCAGATTGGGGAAAAAAGCACGGATGGCACTCCGCTCGCCAACAGTATATCCCTGCATACCGGAGAAATCCGTGGGTTTAATACGGCAGCTAACAATGTGACGGTATCGGCCAAAACGATCACTCTGGACAATATTAACTCATCATCAGGTCTGGGAATTGTTACATCAGGAACCGGGACCCTTGAGTTTAATGCCAGCAACATTCAGATCGGTCAGAATGCCCTGTCTCTGGACCAGTATGCATCCGTGGTTCTGCAATCAAGCGGTGGCGTCTTAGCCAAAGGTACGGGAACCTTTTCCTCATCCGGGGCGCTCACGGTCATAACACCACTGATCACCACGGCCAAGGGGGTAAGCTCGTCATGGATGGCCGCCGGAGGAATGGATCTTCAAAACAGTCCTTCCGGGTCCCTTGCCACAGTCACTCCGGGATTGAGTGGCACTCTCAATCTGCAGGGAGCTGGACTGATCGCGGCCAGCAATGTGACTGCTCCAGGTGGCAACATAAGCTTGCATTCCACGTCTGGTGATTTGCAAATATCAGGTACAATCGATGCTGGAGGATACGCACAGACGTTCGGCACTGCGGTGAAATACGTTAACGGCGGAACGATCAGTCTCGTAGCGGATAGCGGGAAAGTGCATGTGCTAACTGGTGGCACGCTGCGTGTGGCAGCGGATAGCGAGGGTGGGGACGCGGGGAAACTGACGGTCAGCGCGGTGCATGGATCCATGCTGCTGGATGGAACCCTGTCAGGCATGGGAGGGAGCGGCGGAGCGGGAGGTATATTCACACTTGATGTGTTGAATCTCACTTCAACAGCTTCGCTCAACGCCGCGCTTGATCTGAGTTCCTTCACCATGTCCCGCTCCATCCGCATACGGGATGGCAATGTGCTGGTGGATGGCACCGCCACCACCCAAGCATTCTCACTGGCTGCTGATCACGGGTCTATCACCGTCACGGGAACCATCAATGCCGCTGGTATCACCGGAGGATCTATCTCGTTGCTTGCAAATGGCAGTGTCACTCTGAAGGGTGGATCGAAGTTAGACGTATCAGGTAGCCAATTTGATCACGCCGGCAAGGGCGGAACCATCGACCTTGAAGCGGGCGCGGAACAAAACGGAGTAGCCAGCAACGGCGCGGTGGATATTCAAACGGGCTCAGCGCTCAACCTTTCAATAGCCGCCAACAGTGCAACGAGTGAGGCTGCTGGGCAATTCAGTGGCACACTGCATATACGTGCACCGCAAAATTCGCCAGGCACCGACCTACTGGTGAACCCTATCAATGGAACCATCACTGGAGCATCCAAGATTGAAGTGGAGGGTTACAAAATCTACGATTTGACTGACTACGGTGGCCTGATCACCAGTCCTGTCCAATCCTCCATCACCAACGATGCCACCGGTTTCCTCGGCCCTGTCGGAACCACTACCGCAGCGTATCAGACGATGGCTGATCGCCTGTTGAAAAACAACTCCGGGCTTTTAGCAAAACTATTGATAATGCCCGGCGTCGAAATCATCAACCGCGCCGCCCCAACATCGGTTAATTTCAATCTGAGCGCGGTGAATGGCGCAATTTCTCTACCAAGCTCAGGCGGAACGATTACCTTTCCATCCGGCACACCGGGCAATGACAAGATCAAAACATCAGTCGCAGGAACCGTCACCACGGCCTCAGGGAGCAGGCAAATTATCGCCGCAAATACTCCGACCCTACTAGCCCCTGGCAGTTCGGTCACACTCACCTTTGCAGGATCCATTTCCTTTGCCAGTGGCAGCGGCGGAGCCATCCCGGTGAGTTTGCAACCAAACACCACCTACACCACCAGCACCACCGGCACCACTGGCATCATCTCGACCGAGGGCAGCATGGTTTCACTCAACACGGCGGCCAGTAGCTCGATCGCCCTCACGGCCGGCACGCGGATTACTCTGCCATCCGGAACCGCTGGCAATAACAAAATAAAATCGAGTGTCGCCGGTTCCATCATCTCCCCAACTGGGATTGTAACGATATTGACGGCTAACACCCTCACCACCACCGCCATCGCCGCTGGAAGTACGATCATTCTCCCGACGGCAGGCACCATCACCTTCGCCAGTGGTACCGGCGGTGCGATCCAGGTCGCCCTTGCGTCCGGCAGTATCACACCAGCGGGCCCGTCCACGGTGACACCCTCCTCCGGCAATCTGGTGCTTGGCAGCACCTCAACCACTAACACTTCAGATTGGAATCTATCAAACACCCGCTTTGGCCCGCTGGGAACTTCTGGAATGCTCACCCTGCGTGCTGCCGGCAACCTGGTTTTCTATAACGCCCTGAGTGATGGATTCATCAGTTCGTCATATACGTCTGCATTGGAAATGCCTAATCCTCTGCTGTTTGCCAATGCCCAGTCATGGTCTTATCGTCTAACAGCAGGAGCTGACCTGTCTGCGGCGGATTTCCGCAATATGCAATCGCTGGCAAGTTTGTCGGCGGGTAGTGGCTCGTTATTACTTGGAAAGAACGGTGGATTCCTGACAGCAACTGGGGGCATGACAGCCAAGCCCTCCACGGTGGTTCCCAACCTGTTTCAAGTCATCCGAACAGGTAGCGGAGATATCACAATCAACGCTGGACGGGACGTGCAGTTGCTCAACCCATTCGCCACGATCTATTCCGCCGGTACCCTGATCACCGATCCCTCGCTGAACAAAACCTTCCAATCACCGATCCCCAGCTTCGCCAATTATTCAGCTGCCTCTGGTGCCCTCGGCAGTGTGCCGCAAACGTTTGCCTACCCCGTGCAATATGCGATCGCCGGCGGCAATGTGGCTGTTTCCGCACAGCATGATATCACCCACCTCACGCTGGACAAAAATGGAAACCTGGTGGCGGACTCGGAACGGCAAATGCCAGTGAACTGGCTTTACCGACGCGGATACGTCGATTCATCCAGCGGATTGTTCGGCACCTCAAATTACGGTGAAATCGCCTCCACCACCTGGTGGGTGGACTACAGCAATTTCTTTGAAGGGGTAGGTGCGCTCGGCGGCGGCAACGTCATGCTACACGCCGGTAATGATGTTAGTAATGTGGATGCTGTGGCACCCACCAATGCGCGGATGCCCTCCGGTGCTCCCTCCGCGAATGCCTTGGTAGAAAACGGGGGAGGTGATGTGAACGTCATTGCGGGACACAATATCGACGCTGGCGTTTATTACGTGGAGCGTGGGAAAGGAATACTCACCGCCGGCAACGCAATCACCACCAACGATACGCGTTCACCATCGATGACATACTTCAGTACGCCTTCGGACGTACTGGATACCAAAACCTTGCTACCTACCACCTTGTTCCTAGGGAAGGGATCCTTTGATATTACTTCTGGAGGGGACATGCTGCTGGGACCTATGGTGAATGCGTTCCTTCTGCCTCAGGGATACAATAACACATATTGGTATAAGAGTTATTTTTCCACATACTCGTCGAGCGATAGCGTCAACGCCAGTTCGCTGGGTGGATCCATTACAATCCGTGAAAACGTGACCTTGCCATCATCTGGAGCATCCGTCCCGGGAACTGTCCCGGTGCTGCAGGCATGGTTCCAGCGCGAGTTGCTCCTGACTCAGTCACCAGCGAGCGTTTCCTATCTCCAACCGTGGCTCAGACTGACTGAAACCCAGGTCGCTCCCTTTACAACAGCTTTCTCATTGCTCCCGCCCACTCTGAGGGCCACCGCATACTCCGGCGATATCAACTTGACTGGCAACTTGACCTTGTCACCATCACCCAACGGAACGCTCGATCTGCTAGCCAATGGCGCAGTCAATGGCCTGCAAAATAATGGGAAAATCAAGCTTAACGGCACCTCGGTGAGCGTCTGGGGTTCCAGCACCATCAATCTATCCGACGCGGATCCATCCCTGCTGCCGTCCGTGAGTTCGCCGATTTCATATCAGCCCACTGGAATCACCAAGGCCTATGTAACAGGCACGGATTTTCTCACGGCATTTGATAGTTTGTTTAAGGAAACAGGGTCCACCAACGGTAACCTGCAAACCAAACAAGCCCTGCATGACCAGGGAATCCTGCATGCCGCAGACACCCAACCGCTGCGCATCTACGCTGGTACCGGTGATATCTCGGATCTGACGCTTTACTCTGCCAAACCTGTGGAAATCACCGCCGCACAGGACATCCGCGACATCGCACTCTACATTCAAAACACCTCGCCCAGTTCGCTGAGTGTGGTAAGCGCCGGACGGGATATCATCGCCTATGATGCCAACTCACCTCTTCTAGTCACCTCCCGCAGCAGTGGCAACGCGCTTTACGGTAACGCGCAAAGCGGTGATATACAGATAAGCGGACCCGGCACGCTGGAAGTTCTGACAGGTAGAAACCTCGATCTCGGAATAGGCGCAGGAAATTCCAACGGCACCGGCACGGGTATCACCAGCATTGGCAACGCACGCAATCCTTACCTTGATTTCGGCGGGGCCGACATCATCGCCATGGCAGGCATCGGCGCAACATCGTCCCTCGGCACCAGCAGCGCTGATTTTCCGGCTTTCATCGCCAAATATGTCAAGGCGGAAAACGGAACCGCATTTCTTCAAGAACTCGGGTACTCCCAGAGCGAATTTGATTCCCTTGCCTCAGCGATGCAGGACCAGATCGCGATGCAGATTTTCTATCTGGTTCTGAGAGACGCCGGACGCGATCACAACAATGCTGATAAGCCAGGTTATAAAAACTACACATCAGGCACCGATGCGATAGCCACCCTGTTTCCTGGATCCAAGTGGAAGGGCAATATCAATACGGAAAGCCGCGATATCCGCACCAAAAATGGCGGAGACATCAGCCTGCTGGCACCCGGCGGTGGCCTGACACTAGCCACCACAACCATAGGAAACCCGCTGGCACCTCCGGGAATCATCACCGAAGCCGGCGGCAACATTTCGATTTTCACTGAGAAGAACGTGAGTTTGGGCATATCACGGATATTCACTTTGCGCGGAGGCAATGAAATCATCTGGTCATCGCTCGGTAACATCGCTGCCGGATCCTCATCAAAAACCGTGCAATCAGCGCCGCCGACGCGTGTGCTGATCGACCCCCAGAGCGCCAATATCATAACAGACCTTGCAGGCCTTGCCACCGGTGGCGGCATCGGGGTGCTGGCATCCGTGGCCGGGGTTAAACCTGGCAGCGTGGACTTGATTGCACCCGTCGGTACGATTGACGCAGGCGATGCGGGGATCCGCGTTTCGGGCAACTTGAATATTTCTGCGGCCGTTGTGACCAACAGCGGCAATATATCAGCAGGCGGAACTAGCACGGGAGCGGCACCCTCCGCGCCATCCAGTCCCAGCGTGAGTAGCATGAGCGCAGCCTCCACCACTGCTGGGGCATCAGCGGCCACAGTGGAAAACGCCTCCAAGCAGGAGTCCGCCACACCACCCCCGGTTGCCGAGGAGCCACTGTCCTTTATCAGTGTGGAAGTCATCGGCTACGGCGGCGGTGATGGTGGAGAGAACGGCGATGGTAAAGAGGACAAACAGGAGGATGATCATTCCAATACAGATAACTCACAATGAAATTACCCACGATCTTCATATCTAGCAGGAAGTTTCCGCCCCTATTATTGTGGTTCACTCTTCTGGTATTATCCGGGACTGCACATGCGAATGAGAAGGCGAGAGACGGCAATCCCTCCAACCCCACTCCAGAGCAGAACGAATCCGAGGCGATATTCCAGTTGGGAAAAGCCAGCGCAAATGGAACCGGCGTGAAACAGGACGACGCGAAGGCGCACGAGTATTACCTCAAGGCTGCTGAGTTAGGGAATAAGAAGGCACAGCATAATCTTGGTGTGATGTATGCGAAAGGCACGGGTGTGAAGCAGGATGAGAAGGAGGCGCTGAAATGGTTTCGCAAAGCCGCCGAGCAAGGAGCCATGCTCTCGCAACACACTTATGGCTGTATGCTGGCCGAAGGCAAAGGCACGGATAAAAACGCCGTAGAAGCTGCCGTGTGGTGGCGGAAGGCGGCGGAACAGGGATTGGCGGAGGCTCAGTTCCGCCTCGGTCTGCTCTATTACTTGGGTGATGGTAGCGTGAAGCAGGACCTGCCCGAGGCACTAATATGGTTAAAAAAAGCTGTGGCGCAAAATCACGCCAGCGCGGCCAACAATCTAGGATTAATGTATGAAGGAGGTGCTGCCGTCAAACAGTCCGGCAGTGAGGCATTCCGCTTGTTCCAGATTGCGGCGCGAGGAGGCAATCTCAAAGGCCAGAGCAATCTTGGCAGATGTTATTCCCTGGGACTCGGGGTGGGAAAAGATCCGGTGCAGGCATACCGCTGGCTGAAGAAGGCATCCAACAAGGGTGAAGTCACCGGCACCAACCTTCTGGCCGACTTGCAGCAGGGACTCAGCAAGCAACAGATTGCCGAAGGGGAAAGATTGGTAGCGGAAGACCAGAAAATGCCATAGCCTCAGTGTGCTGGTCGATTGACGCGCTTGCCATGGGATTGCGACTAGTGGGTCTGCGCCTGCGCTGATGCCACGGGTCACGAGGCATTGGGCTTCTTGGGTGGTTTGGGTTTACCTAAGCGGACGAAGATTTCCGAGGAAATTTTCCGGCTGGGAATCAAGCCTTAGGTTCAAGTTAGCCGACCGGGATGGATTATGTCGTGGTTCCCGGCACATTCGAGGTGGGTGGTCACGTAGGCCGGCGGGAGGGCGTTTTGGATGGCCGTCTCTATCTCGGTGGCTGCGTCGTGCGCGGCTTGCAGGGATTCGCCTTGGGGAAACACGAGGTGGACTGAGGACCGCTATTCCGGTCCAGCAATCGGTAAAGGTATGGTGGCCGTTAGCCACCAAAATATTGGAGTTTTGCTGTTTTCCGAGCCTGATGAGGTATTTTCCGAGTGCTCCGTTGATGAGTATTGCCAGCAGGGTGAGGACCGTTCCGATCCCGAGGTGCTCGATTTGAATTCCGGTCATCCAGTTTTGGATAGATGCTTCCAGGATATAGAGAGCGGCGATGGTGATCATCCCGCCTTCGTGGTTCGTTTGGGTTGCCGGAAAAAGGATCTATCCCAAACGGAAGCTGGATGCAAACTCCACTTGTTTGATAATTCTTTGTCCCGATTCTTCCTTTGGGCAAAAGTTCTTGGTTCGCTCTGGCCGGCGAACTGGACCGATGGGTCACCCGTGAAACCATCGGTGTGACCTTCGGACAGCGGACTGAAAGTATCCTGCCCCTGCTCGGCTGGGCGGAAGAAGGTGACAAGACGTGTATCAAACAACTCGGCGACCGCACAAGGAGACACTCTACCGCGAAACGACGCACAAGTCGGCATCCGAGTGGCGAAGGCGCCGGGCATGAGGGCTCAGCGGTGACCACCACCCATCCGACGGAATCCCTCGAACTAGAAATGCCGGTGCGGGGAAGTACCCCCGCACCGGCAAGTTGTCATAAGTTCAAAGCAGACTCCTTATGTTGGAGTCACCAAGTGAATTCTCAATAGGTCACATAGGTGCCGTCGCCTGAACGGGTCACGCTCATCGAGTAAGAACTGATACCGGCGGTACCGATCGTTCCATTGCTGGCATCCGTTCCTTTGATGGCAGCTCCCAGTGCCGGCGCAAAAATTTCAGCTTGGCTGCCGACAACCTGATTCGGATACAGCACGTGCTCGTAGGACCAGAAGGTGTATTGGCCAGATGTGATCGCTGCATCATTGAAGACGCCGCCTCCGGTGTAGTAATTCACACCATTCCATGCCAAGGCAACCGCATTGCCTGCTCCACCTGAGCCATTAAGCGCCGTGTTGGCATCGCTCTTGCCAAGATAGGACACATAATAGCCGTTGAGATTGGTAAGCGTCTCATTGCGCAGCATGCCGGCCACAGTGCCACCGCTGGGATAGCCGGTATTACCGAGGTCATAGAAGATGCCATTGATGGTTGATGACGGATAGAAAGCATGACTCGTAACCGAGGTTCCGCTGACCACAGGCTTGTATTGAGCCACTGCGGTATTCGCACCGTAACCTGTCTCACACAGGGCAATCGTTCGGGTGCCGGAGTCGGCATCACGACCTAGGGCAAACAAGGACTTAGCCGAGTCCGCCGCGCTTCCGGTCATTTGCTTTAGCGTGCATGAGCCACCTGAGAAGATCGCGTTGAACAGGTGGTTGTTCATGGATTGGCCGGTTGGCGCACCATAACTCGCAACAAATTGGAAAGGCACAACGCCCACCGTGATGTCATTCAAAAGCGTTGTGGTGAAGGGCGTGGTGGATTGGTAGCTATCTCCCATCGCAATGTTCGGCACATGGAAATCATGATAGGAGGTCATGCTGGTGCTGCCGGGTACAAACGTCTCGCTTATTGTGCCGGTGGCTCCGTCAATCAAAAACGGCCAGGCTACGCTTTCCGAAACGGTTTGAATACCGCCAGTCGAACCATAAAAGCAAACTTTGACGTTAATCGTGTGGCCGTTATATGTCACGCCCATCCAGTTGCATGCGTTGGAACTGGTGAATGTGGCATTCGATTGGGCATTGGGAGCTACCCCGCCAAGTAGCGCCTTGATGGCGTTCAAGGCCCCGGCGCGGAACGCGCTTGATCCGGTGATATAGATAGTCTCGGTGGCATTGGCAGTGGCACCCATGGCAAGCATGGAAATGGTGGCGACAAGTGATTTGGTAAGTTTCATAATAGTTGGTGTTGGTGTTGGTTGTATATTTGTTGTTCTGGAGAAATGAATGCTATGCTAGAATAATTTGGCGTAATGACGGTGATTTTTCCGAATCCGTATAACGTGACGCTATCGTCAAATTGCCCGGTTTCTTTCTTGTGCCTATTTCGGTGTCACACTGAGGCGGGTAAAGAACTTAGGCGCGCCACCCCGCGAAATGGTATAGGTATATGTCGAACCGTTCAATGAGCCTCCCGAGGCGGTCTTCCACGTGACCAAGTCTGTGCTATATTCCACGGCAGTTGTGTATTCCGCAGTGGAATTTGAGTTGAAAGGGAAGCTGTAAACATAATTAGCTCCGCTGATAACTGCCGTCGGCATGTTTTGTATTGCGCCTGTGTTAGGATCTGCACCCAGCACGAACTTCACCATGTTCTGTATGCCGTCATTGGCAGGGGTGGCGGTGGGCAGCGCTTTCGCACCGCTGAGCGAATGGGCGGCTGCCCAGGTGTTAAACGCTGAGGTGACGGCAACCGTAAAGGTCACCGTGCCGCTGGAATCGATGGAGAAGGTGCCAACTGCGGTGGCCGGAGCAATTGCACCAGGGGCAAGGCGATAGACAGCGAGCGTCGCGGAACTGTCCGTAATACCGGAGGGGCTGCTGGCCTCAATCGTCGGGTTGAATAGAGCGAACGAAAGACCTGAGGCGCCATTCGTGGCATTGGAACCGCCAGCTTGGAAAGAGGCGTATGCGATGTTAGCAGCGGTGTCGATATTGTTTTGAATTAAGCCGACAGAGCTGTTGGCCGTGGATGATTTGCCAAGGTATCCCGATGTCATTGAAGCAATCTTGGCGTCACTCGTGCTCAGAGTGCTGGAAGAGCCAGTGTTCCAAGGAGTGGCAGTGGACGTGTTCCCTTGCTTGCTGGCGTAAATCGTGTGAACGGGGTCGCTCCCGACCGGAGACAGGCGGGTGGTACCGATCACCCCCCACTTAATCGCGGGATCGGTTGCCCAGCCACCACCAAAGGTGTCGGAAAGGTCCGTCGCGATGTCTCCTAGCGAAAGTGTTTTGGTGGAGGTAAAGGTGGATGCCTGACCGATTTTCACCAGATAGTCGGAAGTGTTACCGGCCTTATGGAATCCGATAAAAAGATCGTCGGAGGTGTAAGTGGTGGTGTCGGCACAGGCGACAGATCCAATGGCAAGAGATGCTATTGGGGCAAGAATGGCGAGGATACTTCGAGTTGCTGATTTCATAATATTATTAGTTCTAATAGTTGTAGGTTGGAGTCATACACGACACGGGGTGCTGCGGGCATATAGCCTCAATTCCGGCGGGTTGAGGGAGGATTTATGTGTGACGATTTTGTCACAGAACCAGCGGGTGAGTCACTGGTTGTTCTGGGGCACATGCCCAATGTGAAGAAATTGAAACAAAGTATTTCTTGATGGGGCGGGGGAAATTACCAATTTCGAGGTGCAAATGAATGCCACCTCTCAAAACCCCAGCGGTACGGGCCCTGTTAGCCGCATCAAACCCTATGAATCTAGCGAGGAACGACCGCCGGACCGTGAGTTGCGCCGCTTGCGCGGCCTGAGTTCCGACGTGGGCGCGGCGTGCAGTGCATGGTTGGTTAACCGAGGAATCAAGACCCGCGCCTGGGGTGAGTTCAACCTGAG
>JBAXOP010000055.1:0-22455 GCA_037133195.1 Verrucomicrobiota bacterium
CACACGTTCTGTCCGCGTTTGTGCCATCTGATGTATGTGGAAGGTCGTTGGGAGGACAATGTTCACACCTTGGCCGGCAAGGACGTGCATCGGCGCGTGGACCGCATCGCCAATCTGCTGCCGGAGGCATTGGAGCAGAAGATCGACGCGCCGGAAGACCCGGCAACCGACACCAGCGGCGACGATCCGCCGGTCATCGCCCGCAGTGTTTCGTTAGGGTGTGAGGTGTTGGGGCTCATGGGCAAACTCGATCTGGTTTCTGCCGACCCCGAGGGCGGTGAGGCGGTGCCGGTGGAAACGAAAAAATCCCGTGTGCCTAACACGCCAGAGCGCAGCTACCCGCCCGAACGCGCCCAACTCATGGCCCAGGGGCTTCTTTTGCGTGCCCACGGCTACACCAGCAATCACGGCTACATCTACTATGCGGGTAGTCGCTTGCGGGTGCGCATCGAGTTCACTGCCGAACTGGAAGCCGGGACGCGTGCCATCATTGCCGCCGTACGCGCCGGGCGGGACGCGCAGGAAATGCCGCCACCGCTGGAGGATAGCCCGAAATGTTGGGGTTGCTCGCTCAATGGAATCTGCCTGCCAGATGAAACCCGCGAACTGCGCGACGAAGCCAATGCCGCCATCTCTGAGGGGAAACCCGATCACGGCCCGGACCCGCGGCGGCTCTATCCGGCCCGCGATCACGCCACCCCGCTCTATGTGCAAGAACAGGGTGCGCGCATCGGCAAGACCAGCGAACGCCTGGAAATCCACAAGGGCGACGAAAAGCTGGGAGAGGCGAAACTCCGCGATGTTTCCCAGTTGGTGCTCATGGGAAATGTGCAACTCTCCGCCCAGGCGCTGCATTTGCTGATGGAGAAGGAAATTCCGGTGATCCACCTGTCCACCGGCGGCTGGTTTCATGGCATTTCCCACGGCCAAGGCATCCGCAACGCCTACAATCGCTCGGCCCAATACGCCGCCGCCACCGATCCCGCCCGCTGCCTCACCTTTGCCAAAGAACTCGTCCGCGCCAAAATCGCCAATCAACGCATCCTCATCCAGCGCAACGGCAGCGGTCCCGCCGCCGACTCCGCGTTGCTCGCCCTCACCCGCCAACTCAAGGATTTCCCCCATCAGCAGTTCGCCGATCTCTATCAATTACTCGGCTGCGAGGGCCAGGCCGCCGCCACCTACTTCTCCGCCTTTTCCTCCCTGCTCAAGACCGGGGAGTTGGGCGACTTTCATTTCACATCCCGCAACCGCCGACCGCCCAAAGATCCGGTCAATGCCCTGCTTTCGTTTTGTTATGCGCTGTTAGCCAAGGAATGTTCGGTCGCCCTCATGGCTGAGGGCCTCGACCCGTGGTGGGGGTTCTATCATCAGGCGCGCCACGGCCGGCCCGCCCTCGCGCTCGACCTCATGGAACCGTTCCGCCCGCTGGTGGCCGACAGCGTGGTAATCACCGCCATCAATACCGGCATGGTCAAAGGCCGGGATTTTGTCACCAACGCCAACGGCTGCGCGCTTCAACCCAAAGGCAAAAAGGCGCTCCTCCAAGCGTGGGAACAACGCCTCGACCAACTCTACACCCATCCGCTTTTCGACTACCGCTGCTCGTGGCGCACCATCATCAAAATCCAAGCCCGCCTGCTCGCCCGCTGGTTACGCGGCGACATCCCGACCTTCACATGTCCCGTCGTGCGCTAAACCATTACCGCCGCCTCTACCTCTGCACCTACGATGTGGCGGATGACAAGCGCCGCTCCAAACTCTTCGAGATTCTCAAGGATCGTGGTGAGCACGTCCAGTTCAGCGTCTTCCTGTGCGAACTCAATGCAACGGAACGCGCCGGCCTGGTCGCCCTCAGCCGGGAAATCATCCACCAGGATGATGACCAACTTCTCATTCTCGACATCGGCGACGTCACCGTGGACCTAACCCAAAACCTCCACTGCATCGGAAAAGAATGGACGCCGCAGGTCCGCTCCCATATCTTCTAAACGCAAGCTGGGCGCTCCCAATGGCTCAAAAAATCCGTTGCGAGCGGCTCCGGTGTCCGGGAATCCCGGCAGGCACTCGCGCTCTTTGATAGCAATGACTTTTTGACTCTTTTGCCCATGTTCTTGGGCATGAAGACCGATTTCGTTTGCCACCGCTCGCAAACCCACTCATTTTCCCTTGTCACTGCTTGGTTCCAGCCCAAGCTATTTCCGCGTCATTCATGGCGCGGTCACATTGAAGCGTTGCAATGCCCATGTCTATGGCAGTGCCGTGGTCTTTATTTCCGCGTCATTCATGGCGCGGTCACATTGAAGCTTCTAGGTCGGCATAATGCGTTGTCATTGTCTTAGGATTTCCGCGTCATTCATGGCGCGGTCACATTGAAGCAAATCCAGCGGGATGGTTTCGGAAAATCCGGGGAGGATTTCCGCGTCATTCATGGCGCGGTCACATTGAAGCAGAACCCTGTGGACTGGAGGTTCAAGGCATCCAAGCTATTTCCGCGTCATTCATGGCGCGGTCACATTGAAGCATGTCAGTGTTGCCCCCCCCCCACGCAGAGATATAGAAGGGGTTTACGGTTCGGCAGCCTGATTCAGGGAATGATCAGGCCAAGCCAGTCGTTTGACGTACTAACCCGACTTTCGCTGTTAGTAGCTGGAATCGGCTAATTTCGCTCCCCTGAGACGCTGGACACCCTTGATTTTCCTAGGGTTGCCTTGAGAAAATGAGCGTGTGGTGGAGACCTATTGAGAAAATGAACGCAATCTCAACGATCTGGAGCAGAAAAGCGTGCTAACAGCGAAAGCCGGGCTAACAATGGACAGGGTTTCCAGCAAAAAAAAGGCCGCCGGGTGACCGGCGGCCTTTGAGTAAGAGGTGATTTGCAGTAGCGGCTTATTCGCCTTCCGGGCCGCCTGGGCCTCCCGGGCCTCCGGGGCCGCCGCCGGGCATCTGGAAGGGCATTTGCTGTTGCGGTGGGGCGTCTTGGATTTTGACGAGTTCGAGTTCGAAGATCAGCACGCTGTTCGGAGCGAGGTCGGCGCTCTTACGTTCTTCGCCATAAGCGAGAGCGCTGGGGATGAAGAGTTTCCATTTGGCACCCACGGGCATGGTGGTGAGAGCTTCCTTGAAGCCCGGGACCACCTGCAGGGTCATTGGCACGGGCTTGCCGGCCGGGGAGGCGTCGAATTCCTTGCCATCGATGAGGGTGCCCTTGTAGTTGACAAGAAACTCCTTGTTATCGGTGGCACCTTCTTTGGGAGCTACGTATTTTTCCTCGCCGCCCTTGGTGATGACTTCGTATTGCAGACCACTGGCGGTGGTCACCACGCCGGCACGCTTGGCGTTTTCTTCAAGGAATTTCTTGCCTTTTTCCAGGTTGGCAGCGGCGGCTTCTTTTTCGCGGCCTTGGAGCAAATCGCCGAGGGCCTGCATGGCGGCCTGGAGTTTTTCTTCGTCGAGGCCGGGTTTCTCACCTTTGAAGGCAGCCAAAAATCCTTTGAGGAAACTTTCCGTGTCCAAATCCGCCACCGATACGCCAAAACGACCGAATTGCTGGGCAAAACTCCCGCCAGTGCGGAAGCCCAGGGCATAGGAGGAATCTGTCTTGACCACGGCCGGATCCAGCACCGGCTTGGCCGGGGCCGCAGGCTCAGCCGATACGGCCGCTGCGCCAGGCGCTGCGGCGGGGGTGGGGGCAGCCGGAGCGGCCGACATCTGGGCGGTGGTGGCGGCGATTAGGCCGAGTGCCAAGGCATTGGGGATGAATTTACGAGTCATGTTGTGTTGGGTGGGGCGGGAAGCTAGGGGCCACCCGACCGATTGTCGAGAATAGATTTTAGCTCAAACCAACCCGTCCTTGCGCGCCTGCTTCCAGTACGCATATTCGGAGCGGTTGAAGTCGATGTATTCAGGTGATAAATCGCTGCTGTACATCGTGTAATCCGCGCTTCCTTGGTTGAGGTTGATGCAGACGGTGAACTCGCGCTCGGCGACCAAGTCGCGCAATTCCGCCATCGGAGTGGCCGCTTGCAAGCCGCCAAGGCAGGCCGCTTTGCCGCCGATGTGGATATCGACGAGTTCCTCGCGGATGCGGGCGCGGGAGTATCCCACAGCATGAATGATGCGGCCCCAATTTGGGTCACCGCCATTCCATGAGGCCTTGACCAAGGCGGATTTGCATACCGCCTCGGCGACTTTTTTACTATCCTGATAGGTGCGGGCACCGCAGACGTTGACGGTGACAAACTTGGTGACCCGCTCGCCATCGCGGACGACGGCTTTGGCCAATTCTAACATCACCCAGTGGATTGCCGCGCGGAATTGCTTGCAGCGCGGGCCATGGCGACGGATGGCGGGCATGCCAGAGGTGCCGTTGGCGAGCACCAGCACGGTGTCGTTGGTGGACATGTCCCCATCGATAGTGATGCGGTTGAACGAATCCTCGACACACTCGAGCACGGTTTTTCGCAATGCGTCGCTTGGCAGGTTGGCGTCGGTGGTGATGAAACAAAGCATGGTGGCCATGCTCGGGGAGATCATGCCGGCACCTTTGACGCAACCGCCGATGCGCACCGTGTGGCCGCCTAATTCAAAGGCGATGGCGATTTCTTTGGGGTGGGTATCACTGGTAATGATAGCTTGGGCCACCTCTGCTCCATGGTCGGGGCCGAGCCCGGCGAGCAACGCCGGAGTGTGTGGCAGCAGGCGCATCATTGGCATGGGCAGGCCAATGACTCCGGTGGAGCAGACGCCGATCGCGCTGCGGGGCAGGCCCAACGGTTTTGCCACGGCGTCGCACATCGCATTGGCGTCGTGAATCCCTTGCACGCCGGTGCAGGCGTTGGCATTGCCGGAATTGGCGATGATGGCACGCAGGTCGCCCTTGCGCAGGTGGGCTTGGGACACGCGCACTGGCGCAGCCTTGACGCGGTTGGTGGTGAAGGTCCCCGCAGAGCTGCACGCTCGCTCGGAGTAGATAAGTGCGAGATCCAGCCGGTCGCTGGCCGGATTCTTGATGCCACAACTCACCGCGCTGGTGAGAAATCCTGTGGGGGCGCCGACTCCGCCGGCTATGCGTGAAAAGGGAAATTCCATGGGTTGAAGGGGGCGAAAGCGGCCGATGCTGGCAGTATCTAAAAATTTTGCAATCCGGCAGATGAGGTGAGGCCGCACATCAGGTTAAAACATTGCACAGCTTGGCCGCCGGCACCTTTTCCGAGGTTATCTTCGGCGCTAAGTAGCAACACCCGTCCGCTGCGTGGGTCATATTGCCAGCCGATATCGATGAAATTGGTGCGGGTGACGTTCTTGGTATCCGCGCAGCCGCCGCGACCGAGCAACCGGACGAAATTGGCGTTGGAGTATGCGGCGTCCAGTGCTTGGTCGATAGCCTCTGGAGCCACGCCCTCGCGCAGGGAGGCGGTGGTGGTGGTGAGGATGCCGGCATTGACCGGGATGAGGTGGGGGATGAAGGTGAGGATCACCTGGCGGTTTGCGGCGAGGCTGAGTTCTTGCTCGATTTCGGAGAGGTGGCGGTGTTTCGGCAGGCCGTAGGCACGCACGCTTTCGTGGCACTCGCAAAACAACAGGCTCAGATCCGCCTTGCGGCCTGCCCCGCTCACTCCGCTCATCGAGGTAGCCACCAACGTCGCCGGATCCAGCAAGTCCGCGCGCAGCAGCGGCAGCAGTGGCAGCAAAATACTCGTCGGGTAGCAACCCGGTGCGGCCACCAGGCGTGCGTCACGGATGGCCTCTGCACGCCATTCAGGCAACCCGTACACCGCCTCCGTCAGTAATTCCGGTGCTGCGTGGGCTTGCCCGTAATATTCCTCGTACACATTGGCATCGCGCAAGCGAAAGTCCGCGCTTAAATCGATGACCCGCAATCCCAGCTTCAGTAAACCGCGGGCAATCGGTGCCGCCACGCCGTGTGGCAGTGCTAAAAACGCCACCTCAGCCCCGCTCGCGACAATTGCCTCCGGTCCTGGTTCACTAAACGCGAGTTCCGCCCCCGCCGCCTTGGCAAACCGCGGAAACACTTTCCCCAGCATCTTGCCCGCCTCTTGGCGTGAGGTCGCCGCCACCAACTCCACCTGCGGGTGGACTAACAGTAAACGCAATAATTCCATGCCGGTGTATCCACTGGCTCCTACGATGGCGACTTTGATGCGTTGCATGGGGGCCGAATGAAATCTCATGAAATTCGGTGCTTGCCAATCCTGATTTATCCTGTTTCTTTTCCGCCCCGTTCATACAGCGGGCTGTAGCGCAGTCTGGTAGCGCACTTGACTGGGGGTCAAGGGGTCGTGGGTTCGAATCCCGCCAGCCCGACTCTCTCAATTTTCCCTAGAGCCATCAGGGGTTGAGAGGAATCGAGGGGGAAAATCCCCCGATGGACTGCCATGGGTACGGCAGGATCATCTTACTGCTGGGGTAGCGATGAGTCGCGGATGAACCAACCCGTTGCGCATCGCCGCCGCGCTCACGTGGCGGGTGCCACCGTGGCGGATGTCTATTTCGCCACAACTTGGTAAACCGAGCCCGAGTGATCGATGATGAACAAATTGCCCTGGTTATCTTCGGCGAAACTCGAGATGAGCGCGATGCGGCCGCCGCTGGGCTGCAACGCGTGGGTGTGATCTTTGAAATCCGCCGCCTTGCCGTCCTTGATGACAAATGACCAGATGCGCGGGTTTTGATAATCGCCGAAGATGTATCGACCCTGTAGTTCCGCAATCGGCCCCCGATAGACGTATCCGCCGGTCACACAAACGCCCTCGTTGGCGGCGACACCATGTGGGTAAACATACACCGGCTCGATGGCACCCGCCGGCGCGTCGCCACCTACGCCAGGCATGGGCGTGGCCACCGCGCCTTCACGCAAGCGCCACCCGTAATTGGCCCCCGCACCTTTGCCCATGGGCATAAAATCGACTTCCTCCGATGAATTTTGGCCGACATCGCCGATCCACAGATCGCCGGTTTTGCGGTCAAACGAGCAACGCCATGGATTGCGCAGCCCGTAGGCCCAGATTTCCGGCAAGGCATCCTTGCGGGCCACAAACGGGTTGTCCGCAGGTACTTTGTAACCATGATTAGGGGACACATCAATGCGCAATATCTTGCCCAGCAATGTGCTCAGGGTCTGGGCGTTGTTGCTTGGATCGTTGCCCGATCCGCCGTCGCCATTGCCGATATAGAGCATCCCGTCCGGGCCAAATGCGATCCAACCGCCATTGTGATTTTCATAGGGTTGTTTGAAGCGCAGCACCACTTCCGCCGTTGCAACATCCGTGACGGCATGATTTTCCGAGGTGAAGCGCTCGATGCACGTGAAATGCTCCTTATCGGTGAAGTTCACATAATAACGGCCGTTGACTTGGAAATCCGGATCGAAGGCGAGGCCCAGCAAGCCTTCTTCATTGCCATGGCGACTCACATTGCTGCGGATGTCCAAAAACGGCTGTTCAGACCTGTGACCGGAAGCCAGATCGACGATCCAGACGCGTCCAGCCTGCTCCATAACCCACAGTTTTCCATCAATATTCCGAGGCATGCCGGCCCACAGCGGGCGCTCCAAACCGTCAGCCACCTGCCGGACCCCGAGTGCGGCATCAGCAACCAGCAGCGATCCAGCTAGAAACCCCAGGGCGAATGTAAACTTGCGCAAACTCATCCTGCCACCATAGCGAGAATTGGCGGCAACGCAAAAAACCACCTCACTTTTTCGGAGCCCGGCGATCCCGCGCGGTCAGTTGGCCGATGGATCGAATCCTTGGCTCACCACGCACATTCCGAGTTTCAGCAACTCGGCCTTGGCCATGGCCACCTCGTCGGCGCTAGGTATGTGCTTGGGCATCAGCCCGGTGAAACGGCCGGATGAGGAGGTGAAATTGAGTTCCGGGCTTATCCCGAACTCCAGAAAATTACCGGCATTCTCGCGCAGAATGGGCAGGAGACTGGTGGCGGAGCGTGTCTGGTCTTCTAGCACTAACACGACCATCTCCTGCCGGTCGGGCGACTGCGACGGCGGGGTGGCAGTATCGAGGTGGCCGTTGGGCGCGGCCATTCTAACCCAGGCCTCCACCACCATCACGATGGCAAGGGCGTTGTGGGCAATCGCCAAGAACCTGGCGACATCGGCAAACCGGTCTTTCGCCGCTTCATCCGGCAGCCCGGATGGCATGCAGAAAATGAAGCCATTCGTGGTGTTGGCAATGACCGTTGGCGGGACACTGCCAGTGGTTTGCATCATGTGGTGGGCATATTGCTTTGCCTGCTGCGCCAGCGTCTCAAAGCGGGCAATTTCCTCCGGATCGGGATGGATGTTCATGGTAAAAGCCAAGTGCAGGATGAATATGGGCAGGAAGATAAAAAAAGCGACCCCGTCGGACGGGGTCGCTGAGATGGAATTTGGCCGGTGCAGGCCGGATGGGTCACAGGCCCTTTTTGGAGAGGCGAGTGCCGGGGGTGGCTCCTTGACGGGCCTTGAATTTAGGGTTGGACTTGCAAATGACGTACACCGTGCCCTTGCGCTTAACAACTTGGCAATCGGCATGGCGGCGCTTGGCGGATGCCAGTGAGGAAAGAACTTTCATGGGACGGAATGGTTAGAAGAGGGGTGGAAGAGGATTGATTCTGCGAGGCCGACTGGCGACCGGGGCGCAAAGGCTAGTCGCCCCAGCGTACTTGTAAAGCCGTTTTTGCGGATTTTTTCGTGGGGCTACTTCAAATTGATGGTGATTTGCTTCTGGGTTTCCATTTTGACGCCTTTAAAGTCCTTGAGAGCAGCCATGGCCATGGCCGGATCTTTCTGGTTGACCCCTTGGAGTTTCTTGAAAGCGTCCGGGTTGTCTAAAACCTTGCCCATGTCCATTTCCGCGAGAGTGACGGTGTTGCCAACAACGTAGGTCGCGGTGGTGGAGGCAATTCCGGGCTCGATCACTACTTTGAGGCTCATTTTCATGTCGCCGAGCATTTGTTTGATCATCGGCTCCATTTGTTCGTTATCCAAACCAGGGGCTCCGGCACCTTTGTCAGGGGCATTTGCCGCGGCATTCGCTTTCCCGTGGTCTGGGTTGGTGATGGTGAGCAGACCGTTGGCATACTTGAAGGTCGTTGGTTTGCCCTTAGGCGCGGCGGGCTCGGGTGCGCCAGGCATTTTTGGCATGGCATCCTGCATGCCGTTGTCGGCGGAGAGTTGGAGCTGATTGATGTCGGCGAAACGATAGGTGATGCGGGCACCCTTGTTGCCATTGACCTCAATGGACTCCACCTTATCGACGGTGACGCCTTTGCCGAGGGTGGCGGCACGGGCTTTCGCCTTGTCCGGCGAGGCCAGTTCTTTGGACGGGTCGATAGCCGGGGCGGCGCCTTTGTCGCCGCCGAAGCCGGCGGCGATACCGCCCAGCATAGCGCCTGCCTGGGCACCGATGGTGGATTCTTCGACGAGGGTGCCGCTGCCGTCTTTATTGAGATGGACGGTGGTGGCCTGTTGGAAACAACTGGGCAGAGCGATGGCGGCCAGAAGAGATAAGAAGGGAAGGGCTAGGCGTTTCATGATGGGGTTGGTTGGTTGGTTGGGTGCGGTTAGGTAGCGCCGGTCCGGGGTGAATGCGTTCAAGGTATTGGAACAATTTGCCCGTTGCAAGCCGCGCTAGGGTGCGGCATCATAGCGGCAGCAATGGCTGATGCAACACTGGCGGTAGAAATTTGCGATTTGGTGAAGGACTTTAAGACATCCTTCCGCCGGCAGATGTTGCGTGCCGTCGCCGGGGTGTCTATCCGCATCCAGCCCGGCGAGGTATACGGGCTCATCGGCCCCAATGGATCAGGCAAATCCACCACCATGAAGGCGTTGCTCGGCTTGGTCGCTCCCACAGCCGGGCGCTGTGCGATTTTCGGGCAAGATTCGCTGCGGGTGGATTCGCGGCGGGAAGTGGGATTTTTGCCGGAGAACCCATATTTTTACAAACATTTGAGTGGAGCGGAAACCCTGCGGTTTTACGGTAAACTCTGCGGCATGCGCGGCCGGGTGCTCAATGACAGGGTGAGCGAATTGCTGGCACTCGTCGATTTGGAAAACGCCCGGGACCGGCGGCTTGGCGGTTACTCCAAGGGCATGTTGCAACGAATCGGCTTGGCGCAGGCGTTGGTGCAGGACCCGCGGTTGCTCATTCTTGATGAACCGACCGCCGGGGTAGATCCGATCGGCTCGCGACAAATCCGCGATTTAATCATCAAGTTGCGCGAGCGTGGCATCACAGTATTTCTTTGCTCGCATTTATTAGAGCAAGTGCAGGAGGTGTGCGACCGGGTGGGGATTATTTTCCAAGGAAAATTGGTTAAGGAAGGCCGCCTGGATGATTTGATCGCCATTGAGGATCAAACGGAAATCATTTTGCGCGATGCCAGCCCGGAACTCATCGCCCGTATCACCGCGCTGGTGGCCGCCACGCCGGGCACCGATCTGGTGCGCAGCGGCAAGCCGCGCAGCACCTTGGAACGGCTGTTCTTGCGAGAAACCCTCAGAGATGACCCATGAGCCAGACCCTTGTTAGCCCCACTCGTCCCGCCACCGGCTCGCATTGCGGGCGCATCGCGGTGATAGCCACCCATGCGTTCACCCAGTTGGTGCGCATGAAGGTGTTTTACTTTCTGGCGGTGTTCGCGGTCATCACCATTGGCAGTAATTTCTTCGATTTGCCGCAACACGTGGGCCCGGAAGCCGCGGGCACCAACGTGTTGAATTCGATTAAGAGTTGGTCGCTGGGCACCATGACCTTGTTTTCGGTGGTATTCGCGATTGTGGCCACCGCGCTGTTATTGCCCAAGGATGTGGAAGACCGCACGCTCTACACGATTCTGGCCAAGCCGGTGCCGCGCGTTGATTATCTAGCCGGAAAATTATTAGGGGTGGTGTTATTGGTGTTTGTGTCGTTGGCGCTGATGGATGTGCTGATGACAGCGGTGCTGCAAATTCGCACCTCGATGATATTGAGCGGGCAGATGGAATGGGCTCACTCCCGCAATTGGTCGGCTGCGGAAATCGCCTCGCTGCGCAGTGATATCCTCAGCCAGGGGCCAAACGTCTCGCTGCAAGGTGCGGTATTCGTGGTCTTTTTGCGGGCCTCGATCATGGCGTCGCTGGCGTTGTTCATATCGACTTTTTCAACGAGCACGCTGTTCACCAGTATCATCAGTTTCCTGATCTATTTTATCGGTCATTTTCAGGCCGATGCACGTGACGTTTTCCTCGGGGCCGGGGCCGGCTGGGTGACGCGGGTGATATCGCTGTTAGTGGCGTTGGTACTACCGGATTTCCACTTGTTCAATGAATTTGACGCCGTGATCCAGGGGCAGGTGATGCCGCTGATGCTATTGGGAAAGCTCACCGGCATTGGGATGTTTTACGCCGGTTTCTATCTGATTGTCTCCTGGTTTATTTTCGCCGGAAAGGAATTCTAACCTGTGAAACACTGGCGCAAACCGTTGATTGTGTTAGCCGCCGTGCTATTGGCCGGAGCGGTGCGCCTGCCATTAGAGGCTGCTCTCACCAATGAACTGCGAGGTGCCGGTTTGCTCGCGGCTCCCTTGCCCATCGATACCCGCGAAAAAATCGGCCAGACCAGCGCGGCCGTCGCACTCGGTGGATTGCGCACACTGGTGGCCACTTTCCTCAACTTACGGGCCTACACGTTTTTCACTGAAACCCGCTGGGATGATGTCGCGGCCACCTTTGATACGATAGTCGAGTTGGCCCCCCAAACCATTTACTATTGGCAAACCGGTGCCTGGCACCAAGCGTACAACGCGTCATCCTACTATCTGAACGACTCGAACCTGCCGCCGTTGCGCCGCGACGCGGCCTGGCGGGCCTCAGTGTTGAAAGGGCGAGCGTTTCTGGAGCGCGGCATCCACAACAACCCCGGCGACCCCAAGCTCAACACCTATCTCGGCTACCTCCTCACCGATCACTACAAGTCCCGCGCCTTTCGCGATATAGAAGCCACATTTCTGGCCGCCGCAGAAGCATACAAGACCGCCGCGGATGCACCCGAGGCGCTGCCCTTTTTGCGCCGCTTCCAACTCTACGCCCTCGCCCGTGTTGCCGAGCGCCAGGACGAGGCGCTCGCCCTCGCCCGCCAAATATATCAGAATAAAGCGGCCCGCACGCCCACCATGCAGTGTATTTATTTCGTTCTAGAAGTTGCGGCCAATCCTAACATTATCGACCCTGGGAGTTATGCCATCAGTGTTTTCGGTTCCGCGGAAAAAGCCTACGCCAATCTTGCGAATTATTGGTTGCGTACCAGCGAGCGATTGCCTGTTCATGGTGTGGCCAAAGCCCTCAAAGTGCTTGAAGAAACCCTCGGGATTGCCGGGGAGAAGAGTATTTTTCTGCAACACCCGGTCCAAGACGCCGCCGATGAATGAGACTAAGGCTGGCAAAGAAGCCATTTGAAATTCGATCAAGAAACCCCGGATTGCATGCATATCCTCTTTAGGTATATGGGTGATTGCCATATCTCTGACCATTTGCAGCACGGCGGAAGCTCTGGACGTCCCCTGTGGCAATCCGTAAAATCCGTGTCACCTGTGGTTCCTATTCTCATTGCAGGATTTCAATTTCAGATTCATCATTCACCCCGGCGGCATCCCCCAGCACATGAGATTTTCCCTAGCCAGCAGTTTGCCAGAGCGTTTCCACCGACACGAGGCTTGGGCAGCGGAGTTATTGCGTCAGGAACCGATGCCCCACCCCTCTCACCGCCCGCCGCTTGCCCTCGGAGCGCGGGCATTAGCCCGTCGCGCCCTCTGGCCGTTGGCTGCCTTGCTCACCCTCAGCGCCTGCGAAAAAAACCACCCTGCGCCGCCCGCCGCCGCCCCGGTCGTCGCTGTGCCGGCACCTGTCACGGTCTCGCCGCTGGCCCGCCAACTGGCCGCTGCACGCCTTGAGGTTGCCAATACCTGCATCGAGAAAAACGCGCAAGACGAGGCGCTGGCGTTGTTAGTATCTGCCTGCAAAGCCGATCCGACGTATGCCGCGGCCACGTCGCTGATGCGCCAACTTTTCGCGCAAACCGTCTGGAATATCCCCGTCACCGCCTTCCATCACCAATTGCCGGTTGAGCAACTCGCTTTCGTCGCGCCCGCATCGCTGTGGGTCAGTCTCGCTGAAACCGCGCCGGATGGCTTCAATACCACCGTGTTGTGGAATAGCGAGGCATTGAAAATCGACAGCATTCTTTTCCCTGTCTGTGGTGCCGCCACCCGCAGCCTCGTCGTCGCCCAAACCCCGCGCTCGCTCGTAATCCAACGCGGCAGCGGTGCCTCGGCCGTCACTTTGCTCTGCGCCGCCGATACCTTGCGCCCAATCTGCGACCTCGGCCCCCTGCCGCCAAATCTAACACCGCAATCGGTCGTTGTGTCCTCCCGCAATGGCCTGCTCATCGCCCATCCGGGTCCGGCCTCGGCCAGCGACCCGCAACTGGTGTGGCGGATTCGCGATGCAGCCACCGGCGAAGTGGTTAGCAGTTCGGAGCCGCGTGCTGCTGCGGCTGCACGCCCGCTTGCCGCCCAACTCGATTCGCAACGCTTGCGCATCCTCCACGCCGACGGTTCGTTATTGGAATTGCCCGTCTCGCCGGTGAAGCCTGCCCGCAATTGTCCCGCAGCCGTTGCGCTGGTTCTATCGCATGCCCAGTTCAGTCCGGACGGTGCCAGTGTTTTCGCGCTAGTTGATCAAGGGCCCGATCAATCACCCTGCCACCGGATTTATCAAATCAGTGACGTTCCGGACACCCTCGACCCGCAGATAGGAGCCGCCACCGGTTCCCTTATCCCCGATCGGGCCAGCTTGCCCGGCTGGGTGGTGGACTTGCCATGGAGCAACCAGGGCACGGTGTGGAGCGGGCTGCTGCGTGATCATGGCAATCCGGACGAGCCGCCACCTATCCGGATACAGGGCAACGACCTGAGGTTTGTCGGCAACCATCGCGTTCCCATCCACAGCGAGTCGCCCATCACCGCAGTGGCGTTTGGCCCGGATCTCGCGATCATCGGCGGCGCCAATGGCAGCGTGGTGATGCATCGGTTTCTACCGCTGCCCGCGGCCAGCACCGACATGCCAGCCGCTGAACCCATCGATATCACCCGGCTGGGAGTGTTGGCCGAAATCCTCTCCGGCTTGCGTTTCAATGAGACCACCTCCTCGTTTTTGCGTCTGTCCGCCCAGCAACGGTTTGCATTGTTGGAAACCCTCCGCGACCAGCAGGGGACCTCCGTACTGCCTGGGCTCGATTTCTCCGCCACCCTCGACAGCCTCAAGACACTCACATTCCACGAACCTCCCGCCGCCGCCATGATGCCATTGTGGGACCGCCTCATCCGCGCCGATGCCTCTGCCCGGGCGTGGCCACGCTTGTTGGAACTCGCCCGCCCACTGGCCGATACGCGCTGGCACCAGGATCTAACCGAGGAGGCGGCATGTCGCGCCACGCCCCGGTCGTCTGCGTCAACTGCCCAAGTCGCGCCAAGCGCCGACCCGCCGCCGTGGCAGGCATCACTGCGTTTGCGTGACGCCTTTGAGCGCCGCGATGGTGCGGCCATCCTGCGGGGAATTCAGGCGGCCGGCAGCCATGGGACGGCTGCGGCCAGCGCGTTGGAGCTAGCTTTGGATAGCGACACGCCGGAGTGGATCGAGGCTAGCCTGAGCACCGCGGACGGATTGCCGCCGCTATTGCGCACTCTGGGATTATCCCGCATTGCCTGGCTGCAAAATCGCCGAGCCGACGCTATCTCACTGTGGCCGGATGAGTTCCCTGGTTTTGAAAATTCCCGTCTCACCCAAGATTGGGACGGCTGGGAACAAGCGGATTTCGCCCCATGCTACCATGCCCATCTGCTCGTCCTTAAACACGAGCTGGCCGCCTACGAACTGGCCGCCGGAGCCACCGCTGCGGAGCGCGCCGCAGTCGCCCAGCGCTTGTTAGATCCAGGCGCCCGCTCGATCATCGGCCGCCGCCGCCTAGCCGAAAATGCCCTCGGCACCGCCCTCGCCCTCGCTGATTTCCCTGAAAACTCGGCCGCCACCTGCCAACTTGCCGGCTTGGCCCGCGCCCTCGGTGCCCAACCCGTGCCATGCCTGCGTGCCGAAGCCCTCGCGCTCACCCGCCTCGGTGATTACAAAAACGCCCACCCGCGCTGGGTCACACTGCTCACCGAACACCCGGTGGCCTCCCATCTATCTAACGATTACGCCGAGGCCGCCTATACCGCCTTCGAAATCACCGAACCGGCCCAGGCCGTCGAAATTCTGGGCACCGGCATCAATCATTTCCCTAACGATTCAGGCTTCGCCATGCGCGCCGGCTGGATCGCCCTCCTCACGAACAACGCCACCCGCGCCTATCAATTTCTGCTGGCCGGCCTGCGTGTCGGCTATCCGGCGGACAAACGCGAAAACGCCACCTTGCTGCTTGCCGTGGCGGCGGCCCAGGCGGGTTTTCCCGAGGATGCCGCCACCCACTTTGAAAACCTATTAGAACTTGCGCCGCTGTGGGCGCAAGACGCCACCATCGAGGCCCTCGAGTGGCCGGACGAACTCAAAGCCAGTCTGCGTGAGCTGGCCCAATCCCAATAATTCTATGAAACAACTTTTGAAGACGTACCCGTCTAATATCCTCCTGCTTGCTTTGATCCTGATGACCTCGCTGCCGGCTTTGGCTGCCAAGCCGGGTGCCTTGAGCGACTTGGAACGGGCGCACAAAGGGACAGAGGAAATTGATACCGAGTTGCTCAATCGAGCGCCGCAACCCGCGCCGGTGCAAGCGTTCTTCGCCGCAGCCCGCAAGGCGATGGGCGCAGCTCCTCTGGCACGCATGGCCGACGTTCCTGATATCAGGCAGGCAGCAGAAAAAAATGCCATCACCCACCTTGGCGGCCCGATGCTCGGGTGCATCTCACCGGATGGCGCTAGCGTCTGGGTGCGCACGCTCAAACCGGCCAAGGTGAACGTCCTGGTGCAAGTGGCCGGTGCGACACGCCGCTACGGACCGGTGGCCAGCACGGTGGATAGTGATCTAACCGCGGTGCTGGCGGTTAGCGGGTTGCAGCCCGCCACACACTACCCGTATCGCGTGTTAGTCGATGACGCGCCCATTGTCATGCCTGCCAATGCCGTCATCACCACGGCACCCGCCGCAGGGCCGGCAAGCGGGACGCGGCTCGCCTTTGGGGCGGATTTCCACAAGTCTGGCCTGTGGCGGCCGGAGTTGATGGAACACATCCGCAGCCGCGGCAACCTTGCTATGTTGTTGCTTGGCGATAGCGCCGTAGACGACCGCGAAAACCGTGTCGGCTTGCACCGCTCGGATTACCTGTTGCGCGACCTTTCGCCGTATTGGCAGCAACTGGCTGCCTCGGTTCCTATCTATGCGACATGGGATGATCACGATTATTTCAACAACGACTTGTCGGGCATTCCACCAAAGTTCACCGCGGCAGACCGCAGGGCGGTACGCACGGTGTGGCGGCAATCGTGGAATAACCCCGGCTGCGGCTTCGACGACCAAAACGCCGGCATCTTCTTCCGCACCCGTATCGGTCCATGCGATGTGATTATGCTAGATACGCGGTTCTTCCGCAGCACTCCGGGGCAAGCCGATAGTTTCCTCGGCCAGCCCCAGATGCAGTGGCTCGAAAAGCAACTCACCGCCTGCAGCGGTCCGTTCATCATACTAAGCAGCGGGACGATGTGGAGCGATTCTATTTCCAACGGCAAGGATTCTTGGGGAATGTGGGATGCGCCGGCTCGCGAACATATCTTCTCCTTTATCGAGAAAAATCATATCGGCGGCGTTCTGCTGCTCTCGGGTGATCGGCACGGCGCACGAGTGATGAATATCCCCCGCCCATCCGGCTTTATGTTCCATGAGTTTGAAATGGGTAGCCTCGGTGCCCACAACGGCCCGGGTGCCAAGGGTAATAAACCGGCGCTGCAGCCGTTTGGTATCGTCAATACCTTTGCCTTTGGCGAATTCACTTTCGACACCACCACCGCGGATCCATCCGTCACTTTCCGTGCCGTGGGCACCGACGGCAACGCCCTCTACTCCTCATCCCTCACGCGCAGCGAACTAACCCCTCCGGCTAAGTAACACCATGCCAAGGTGATAGATAACATATCTTATGCATACCTGTGATATACTAAAAATAACCGGATTGGCGATTGCCGTCCTCGCCATGCCAAACCTAGCATCCGCCGCCGCAGGCAAACCGCTGGCCGGCCGAAGACCTAACATCATCATGATCCTAACAGATGATCAAGGATATGGCGATCTTGGTCGCAATGGCAACCCTGTACTCAAGACCCCGAACCTTGACAAAATGTATGATGAGAGCATTCATTTCGAGGATTTTCATGTAAGCCCTGCTTGCTCGCCGACGCGCTCCTCACTGATGAGCGGTAAGCATGAATTCAAGAATGGCGTCACTCATACCATCTTTGAGCGTGAGCGGATGAGTCTGCAATCCACAACCATCGCCCAGGTCCTCAAATCGGCAGGCTATGCCACCGGCATCTTCGGCAAATGGCATCTCGGTGATGAAGATGCATACCAACCGGATAAGCGCGGTTTTGATGAAGTATTTATTCATGGTTGCGGCGGGATTGGCCAGACGTACGAGGGGTCCTGCGGGGATGCGCCGGGCAATTCGTACTTCAATCCGGTGGTAAAGCACAACGGCAGGTTTGAGAAGACGCAAGGGTATTGCACGGATGTGTTTTTTCAACAGGCGCTGAAGTGGGTAGAGGCGGCAAAGGGGCAACAGCCATTTTTTGCATATATACCAACCAACGCGCCTCACGGGCCGCTCATTGTTCCGGAAAAATACAAGAATATATATGCTGGCAAAGTGAATGAGAGTGCTGCCTGCTTTTTTGGCATGATCGCCAACATTGACGAAAATGTCGGCAAGCTGATGGCCAAGTTGAAGGATCTGGGAATTGATGACAACACACTGGTGGTGTTTCTCAACGATAATGGGGGCACAGCCGGCTGCGATGTGTTCAACGCCGGTATGCGTGGCGGAAAAGTCACGGCCTTTAACGGCGGAACGCGGGCAATGGCATTGTGGCGCTGGCCGGGGGTGATCCAACCGGCGGCGTGTGACCGCCTCACAGCGCATCTGGATCTGTTCCCAACATTTGCAGCACTGGCTGCGGCTAAAATTCCGGATAAGGTCGTGACGCAACTTGATGGATTCAGTCTGCTGCCGCTATTGGAAAATCCACAGGCCGCTTGGCATGATGATCGAATGCTTTTCACCCACGTCGGCCGCTGGGGTAAGGGCGCCGAGCCGCAAAAACACGGGGCCTGCAGTGTCCGCTGGCAACAGTATCTGCAGGTGTGGGAAAAGGGCCGCTGGTGCTTGTACGACCTCAAGTCCGATCCCGGCGAAACCAGTAATCTGGCAGCTAACCAACAAGCTGTAGTTGATAAGCTGGATAAGGCGTATGACTCATGGTGGACGGCCATTCTACCGTGCCTTGACAACGAACAAGCCTGGAAAACCGCCCCCAAAATCAATCCTTTCAAAGAGCAATACCGGCAACAGTACGGCGAGTCCGCATCTCCCACCAAGCCGTAGCGAAGGCGGGATGAGAACTCAATCGTCGAGGTAGCTGCTGAGGGATTCGCGAAGGGTGCCGCGGGCTCGGAACAACAGGCTCTTGACTGCCGAAACCGAGAGCTTCAGTACACCCGCGATTTCCTCGTAGGGCATTTGCTCGTAGCGGCGCAGTACCACAGCCATGCGCTGGGCTTCCGGGAGCGCGGCGATGGCGCCATCCACGGCTTTGCGCAATTCGGCTTGCAGCAATTCGGAGTCCGGCTGGCGGTCTGGATCCGCCTTGATTTGGAGGTGGGAGAATTCCCCCCGTTCATCGGACGAGACTTCCTTGCGGCGGCTGCGGCGACGGCTTTCGTTGAATACCAAATTGCGGGTGATGGTGAACAAGTAGGTGGTGAATTTGGCGTCCGGCCGATAGTTCTTCGCGTGATGCCATAGCCGCAAAAACACCTGCTGTGAGATATCCTCGGCTTCAGTCGCATTACCGAGCATTTTGGCGACGGTGCCAACCACGGCATCTTGATGGCGCTCCACCAACGAGCGAAACGCCGCGTGATCGCCCGCGCCAACGAGGGCCATCAGGGCGACGTCGATCGCGTTTTCATCGTTCGGGGTTGCCGTGGGATCAGCCTCCATCGGGAAAATTGGGGATCGGACCATTCACCAGGGGATGGAGCGTGCATCGGCACGCCCTCGCGCAACATGGCAGCCGCGTCCGCTGCGTCTGATGTCTTTGATGTATGTCATATCCCTTCACCATGGGGGAATAGGAAAAGTCCGAACCTTTTCAGAGTTTGCGCATCTCATCTTCCAATCGCTCCGCCAGCCATTGCTTGATCATCGATTGATAGTTGAGAAAACGTGAGCGCGCAATGCGCTTGATGCGCGAGAGCATCCGCGGATCAAAGCGCAGGGTGATGGTCGTGCTTTCCCGGGCGTTGGCCTCATGCACCGATGTGGCCATCAGCCGACTGTCCATCTCATGGCTCTCCCAAAAGCGGGCCTCGTCCGCTTCATCGGTGAAATCTGGAATGTCTGCCCAACGGGTAATTGCTTGCATGGGGGGCGATGAATTAGCGGTATTCTGCATATTTACGGTCGTAAAAACGTTGCTCACTTTCCGTCATGTCACGCGCGGCCACGACCCGGATAACTTTGCCATCGGTCCAGAAAGCAACTAACAGGTAGCGGTCCGCCACCGTGCGGCCTAGCGCATAATAGCGTGCCGCCCCGTCGGAGCGTTCATTATCAGGCAAAAAGCGTACGCCAAACGGATCCTCCAGTGCTTCCTCAAGTTCGCGTGGCTTGAGGTTGCGGAGGTCGAATTGAACGTCGATAAGGTCGAGTTCCATGCGCGGAAGGGTGGGGGAGAAGCCCCACGAAAGCAATCATTAACTCATCATTAACTCAGACGTAAGTGACGAAGACTCAAGACTCAAGATAAGAAGCAAGAGAGAAGAGGAAGCAGCCGGCTTCTTGTCTCAGCGGGATTGGAGGTTGGCGGCTTTTTCCAGGGCCTTGACCCGTTCGACGAGTTTGGGCAGACGCCGCACCAGCACTTCGAGCTTCAATTGTTCAAGGATCGGAGTGGCCGGCTTGCCACCGTAGGTTTGGCCTCCCTCAACATTCGAGTTTACACCGGTGCGGGCCGTTAGGATCGTGTTATCGCCGATGGTAACGTGGCCAACAATGCCTACCTGACCGGCTGCGGTGACGTAGTTGCCGAGGCGGGTGCTGCCGGAAATACCGGTCAGTGAGATGATGATACAATGCTTGCCGAGGACCACGTTGTGGGCAATTTGGACCAGATTGTCGATCTTGGTGCCTTCGCCAACGAGCGTCTTACCGAAGCGGGCGCGGTCAATGGTGGTGTTGGCACCGATTTCCACATCATCGCCGAGTTCAACCGTGCCTACTTGGTCGATTTTCACATGCCGACCGTCGTGGAAAGCATAGCCGAAGCCATCTGAGCCAATTACGCATCCGGGTTGAAGAATGACGCGTTCGCCCAAAATGCAGCGTTCGCCGACGGTGACATTGGCCATGATGCGGCAATTGCGTCCGAGCACGGCCTGTTCGCCGATCACACAATTGGGGCCGATTTCGCAACCATCGCCGAGGCGTGCCCCGGCCATGACCACTGCACCGGCGTGAATCCGCACAGTTTGCGGGTCAAACACGGCGCTCGGGTCAACCACCGCACGCGGGTGAATCCCAGCGACAAGCAATCCGTGTGTGGCGGAAAAATAGCGGATCACCTCGGAAAATGCCAGCGACGGGTTGTCCACTGCCACCAGGCCGGTGGTTTGGGGTCCGCCGGTTTCTCCGCGGGCCACAATCACCGCACCCGCACGGGTCACCAAAAATTGGTTCCGGTATTTGTCGTTGCCAAGGAAACTGATATCCTGCGAACCGGCCACATCCAACGCGCCCATCCCGGTCAGCGCGTCGTCATGCCCGCCACGGATGATGTCACCATCGACCAAGCGGGCAAGCTCGGAAAGTGTGAGGACGCAAGCCATCTCTGGTCAAACGGGGGGGTGAGACGTCAACCGTGCACTTACTCAAGGCGTGCCACCAGGTGCGGGGGCCGGTAGCTCAGGTGCCGGATCGCTATCTGTACGCAGCGAATCAGCCGGCGCATCCTTGTTCAGATTCTTCAGCAACGACGCGGTAATATCTGTCGCATCCTTCGTATAGAGTAAAAATGGAACCTGCGAGGTGCTCATGCCTGATTTGTCGAATACGTAGTCGAAATCCTCCGCTTTCGCGTGCTCTTCCACCAATTTGCGGATTTCTTCAAGAATGCCTTTCATGCGTTGCATCATCTTCTCGTTGAGCATCTGGTTGCGGCGTTGGAGGAATTCGCGACGCTCCCGGTCTAGGGCAATCCCCTCCTGTTGCTGCACTTGCCAGTCCTTGAACAACGCCTGCTTTTTCGAGTCATTGATCGCTGGATCGTCAAGTTGCTTACGCAGATTGCTCAACGACGTATCAATATCCCGGATCTTGGTCATCCGCTCGTTATTGTCCTTCTGAATGTGTGCGCGTTCCACATTGATCTGCTTCTGCGCCTCATTGGTCCGGTAGTATTGCTTGAAAAGCTCTTGCATATCGACGGTGGCGATCTTGAGCTTGGTGTCTGGGGCGGCGGTGGCAAGGCTGCAACCGAACGCAGCTGCCATTGCGACGGTGAAAAAACGACGGATCGTGGTCATGAGGTGGGATGGGGGGTTGGTTGCGAATGGATGGTTCGGGGGCGAGCCTGCACCCAAACGCGCAACCCGTCAATGCTCAACACTGATGAAATGCGTGGGCTGTCCTCAAGCTTCTTGCAATTTCTCTTGCAGACAGCCGACAGATCCCTAGCATCCCCTCAGCCCAGCGTGTCTGGCACGCGGCTTCTACAACCCCAATCAATATCACATCCATTATGAAATTCGTCAAAATCGCCGTTCTCGCTGCCATGGCCGCCGGTTCCGTGTGTGCCGTTTCCAGTTGCACGAAAGATGCTCCCGCCCCCTCGAAGCACGTTTACGTCAATCCCACCAAGTAAGTTTCCGCCGGTTCCGCCCATGCAGTGGCGGCGATGCATCCGCATCCCGTCCCCACTAGGCTGAGCCGCTCTCCTTTGCCCCCAGAAATATTTTACCAACCAAAGCTCGACCCATGATCCGACCCCTCCTTGCCCTTTGCGCATCCGCTATCGCACTTATTTCCGTTTCCTGCTGCTGCACCGGTGAATCCGAGGCTCCGCGGTTGCGGCCACTGCCGAAATTCAAAGAAATCGAAGCCGCGCCCGCCGTTGCCCCGACTCATGCGACC
>JBAXOP010000056.1:0-22353 GCA_037133195.1 Verrucomicrobiota bacterium
GTGAGCGCCGGCAACTGCACGAAGTAAAACGGGAAGTCGCCTTGTGCCCAGACTTTGCGCAAACCGGTGATCAGCGCGATCATCTTGTGCATGTAAATATCGCCCTCGTCGGCATTCGCTTCGCCCTGGTACCAGATCACGCCCTTGATGGCGAAGGGGATCAGCGGCTGTGTCAACTGGGTGAATAGCTTGCCGTAGTCCGCATTCGCAATTCCCTTCAATGCCAGGGAACCCATGACTCCCTCCGGCGGGATCCAGCTTTCAATTTTCGTCGCGCCCACCGCGTCGTACAACAAACCGATCGGGACGCCTGTCTCCTGAAAGATCCTGCGTCCGAAATAGAAACTCGTGGCGCTGAACTCACCGGCCGTTTGCGGCGAACAGACAACCCAGCCGTTGCCAAACTTGGTTTGGCGGATCTTCGGGAAGTCGGCCTTGGCCACATCCTCTTCCGTCTTGAACTTGTTCATCCCCCATTCCATGTTAGACTGGCCGGAACAAAGCCAGACATCGCCCACGAGGATGTCGGCGATGGTCACCGGCTTGTCGCCGGTTAGGAATTTGATCGTGAGTTCGGCAGGCTCGGCGGATGCCTTCAGGGCGTCCAGCCTGACCAGCCACTTGCCATCCGTGCCGGCTTCGCCCGTCTTTTCCTGCCGCCCGAACTTGACCGTAATTTTTGTGCCAGGCTTGGCAGTCCCCCACACCGGCACCGGCATGTCGCGCTGCAGTACCATGTGGTCGCTGAAAAGCCGGTTCAAGGCAGGATTATCCTGAGCCAAGCACAGAGTGCTCAGCGGAATCATCAACACTGCGGCCATTCCGCACAAAATAAAGAATCTGTTTCTCATTGTTTGACCTCCAGGCGCAGTGTGCCCTTTACCACGCTGCCGGTTTTGAGCGGCCGGGCAGGGATGACGCGTTCCGTGAAGAACTGCGGCGCCCCGTGGTTGGTGTACTCCGCGATGAGCAGGTTCGCCGAATTCTCAACCACCCAGCAGCGGACATGCGATGAGCCGTCGGAGAGCAGGCGCAGGCCTTGGCCGGAGGGCGAGAGCAGCGCGGCTTCGTAAACATTCATCTTGGTCGAACGGAAATCGTTGCAGCCATTCGGCGTGGCATCGGCGCCCCAACTCCAGGCGGGCCTGTCGCGCGGGCCGGCCAGCAGGGAGATCGGCACTCCTTTGACAAAGGCCGTGGCCGTGCCCTGCGCCCGCCCGATGTGGTCGTCGGGGTAGGCGCTCCACTTGGCGTTACGGCGCCAGGTGAGCGTGTCGCATTCGCGCGGCAGGCGGAAGACCACCCCGATCTGGCGGGGATCGCGTTGCCCCTTTTCCGTAACGATGAAATCGTAATCGAGCGTCAGCGTGCCGTCTTTGGCGAACCGGAAGGTATAGGCACCCTGAGCTTGCGCATATGCACCTTCGACACGGACCGTCACGCCCTGGTCAGCCGTGGCTTCGGCGGTGATTGCCGACACCTTCCAATTGCTGCAGGTCTCCGTATAGAGCTGCGACGGCGCTTCCATCCCGCCGCCGGGACTGTCGGGAACGCTTGACAGCAACAACAGCTCAGGACCGGTAAACGGGGCGGTTGCCATGCCGGTGGCCGCGTCGAAGGTGACCGTGAAGCCGGCGGCGCGGACGATGATTTTTCCGGCCGCCTTTTCCAGTGTGACCGGGCCGGGCTTGGCAGCAGGCAGCGGCGGCGCGGTGCGCGGGTCGGGGCCGAGAGCGATTTGCCAGAGGTCGATATTGAGGCCGCTGGGGCTAACTGCACTCACATCTAACATCTTTCCGGCATCAGACAGGGGAATTTCAAGTATGCCGGTTTGGCCGGGCGGCACGGAGGAGGTTCGCGCGGTGCCGGAGCGTTTGCCGCATTTCCACTCGAATCGCATTTCCTGCAAGTCTGTGAAGGTCTGATTGTTTTCAACGGTGAGTCGCACGGGCTTGTTGGCCGGCAGGGAGGTTTCCTTCACGGCCAGCGGCGAGTACGCTTTCTTCATGTTCCAGTATTCCGGCTTCGGACGCCGCCAGCCGTCAATGGGCCCCCAGGGGCCGTAGCCGACAATCTTGCCGTTAGGCAGGAAAAACGTGTCATCCACGCCGCTCCAGATGGCGCCGCCGAGGCACCCTTTGGCTTTGAGGATATTCTGCCACATGCCGGCCAGCCCGAGGCCCCAGATATCGCGCAGGCCGGGGTCTGTAGCCAGTTCGAGGCGGTTGTAGGAGTTGAGATGGCAATACTCGTCGAAGATCATCGGCTGCTTGGAGTCGGCATATCTGGCCGGACCTTCCAGGCCGGGATACTTCGCGTCGCAATACCCCGGATAGTGGTTGTTGCTGATGTCCAGGTACTCGCCGCCGCCCCCGGTCATGTCACTAAAAACCAACAGACGCGTGGGATCCATTTGCCTCAACAACTTGGCCGAAGGCAGGAAATACTCCCCGAAGGCTCCGCTCTCGTTGGCCAGCGACCACTGGGTGATCGAGGGGTGGTTGCGGTAGGCCTCCAGCATCTCAAGGTGCTGGCGCGTGATCAGGTCCGGCACCTCAGCAGACGTGATTTTGGTCCCACCCGCCCAGCAGAAAGGCCCCTCGCACTCGACGAAGAGTCCCAGCTCGTCGCAGGCCTCAATGAACTCCTCGGCCGGCGGATAGTGTGACGTGCGGATGTAATTGCAGTTGGCCGCGCGGAAGAGTTCCGCGTCCTTGCGCCATGTGCCCCCTGCCAGCGAGCGTCCGCGCAGGGGATCGGCCTCATGGCGGCAGATGCCGCGCAGTTTGACCGGCATGTTGTTGACGAACATCTGGTTGCCGCGCACTTCGACCTGGCGGAAGCCGACCCGCTGGGTGACGGTCTCCAGCAGCTTTCCATCCGCCTTTAACTCGATGGCGAGCGTGTAGAGATTCGGGTGTTCACTGTCCCATTTGGCGGGACCGTTCACCGGGATTTTGATAAAACCGGCAAGGTCCTTCAGCGCGATGCTCCCGGGCGTGAGAGCGCCCCCCCGCCCATCCGGCCCGCGAAATGTTAGATATGCCTGCAAATCCGCCGGGGACGCGCCACCTTCCGCAGCGGCGGCTAAATCGACATCGAGGGTGGCGTCGCGGAATGCCGGGTCGAATTTGGTGGCAACATGCAATTTCGATAGATGAATTGAGGGCAGCGCAAAGAGCTTGATTTTGCGGGTGATGCCGCCGAGCGGATGGCCGGCGTAGGAGCTGGCGCTGGCCAGCTTATCCACAACGGATTCGCTCACCACGCGGAGCGCGATGACATTCTCGCCCTCTTTGGCAAGCTCTGTGACGTCCAGCTCAAACGGCGTGAACCCGCCGAGATGCCTGCCTGCCTTCTGACCGTTGATCCAGACGGTGCCGTCACTGTAAACGCCGTCGCAGCGCAGTTTGATGCGCTTGCCCTTCCAGTCTTGTGGGACCTTGAAGGAACGCACATAGCCGGCGGCCTTGTCCGCTTCAACCGTAAAGCCCTGCATAACCCATTCGCCGGGGACCTGGATGTCTGACCAGCCGGTTCCATCCGGTGGCATTGCGCGTGTTTCGAATCCATCAGGCGGTGCGGGACTGAAACGCCAGGTTCCGCCGAGATCAACATTCGCTTCTTTCACTCCAGCCACCTGATGAGGTCGTGGCGAAAGTCGTGGAAGATTCTCGTCCGCCAGCGCAATGCCGGAGAATAAGCGATATATCATAAATATAACTGTTAGTATGCGTTTCATTTGTTGGTCTATTCTTTGTTAGTGAGCGGTTTGCTGGTGAATGGAGATACTTGTTCGAATCATTCTGATTCATTTCATGGTTCAAGCGGCTGGTGCGCTCTCAGCCGCAGCCAATCGCGGGTACCTGGGTAGTTACAAAAATTCTTCTCATTGCCGTTCATGGTTCTTTACTATCTGATTTGCGAATGCCTTTCTCGAAATCCAGCAGATACAGCACCACACCCGCGTGGCAACTGTACCACCATTGGTTATACAGGAACCCGACCACGATCCGGTTGTCCGGCTGGAGGTAATACGTGATGTAATTCGCAGTCTGCGTGGGCCGCTGACGCAGCTTCTCGTCGCCAGTGGCATTGGCAAGGTCCAGCAACATCGAGGCCCAGTTCAGGCTGTGGATACCCATGACCACATTGCACTGCAACTGCTCGCGTATGCCTTCAGCAGGCTCGAAGTCTTTGATCTTGTCCATAAAAGTCTTCTCGATCCATAAATTTAGATCTTTCGCCATTTCGATATAGCCGTTGGTGTCGGTGCGGTTGGCGAGCAGATAGCGGATCGTGTCGAGACAGTCGTAATTGGTGCGCCCATCCTTGCTGGCAGGAATATCTTCATAGAACCCGCGGAACTCCTTGGTCTTGATCGGGCCGTTCACAAGCCAGTTCCACGTCTTGTCGCGGTTGGCGCGATAGCGGTCGTTGCCGTTGAGCTTGTCGAGCGACTCGAACAGCCGGACGGCGTAGATCACGCTGCTCGTGTATTCCTCAATCACCTGCTCGGTCTTGGGATCCACGCGGAATGGCCACGTGCCGTCGGGACGCTGCCGGGCAGCAAGCGTCTTTGCAATCACCTCGGCGGCCTTGAGAAAACGTTTCTCTCCTGTCGCCTCATGCAGTTGGAGGTAGGCCAGAGCCATGATGGCGGCTTTGTCCGGCATCAACCCGGTCTTGTCGCGGAAACCGCCAGGCTTCTTCTCCTGGAAGGTGCTCCACGGGAAATTGCCGTAGGGCCAGTCCGCCTGCGTGCTATGGGCGATGTCCCAGTCCGCAAGTTTGACGGCTCCCGCAAGCGCCCGTTCATCCTTGGCGTAGCGCCAATAGCCGATGAACGTGCGGATCAACAGCGCGTGATGAAAGGCCGGATACGACACAAACCCGTCCACAGCTTTCGGGAAGGGCGTCCCGTCCTGCTGGAGGTTTGAGTAGTACACCCAAGGCATTTGCGCCTGGCCCTTCTCATCGAGAAGTGATTCAGGCAGCCCCTTGAACCATTTCAGGTGGTCTTTGAGCAGGAAATCCATTCCGCGCCGGATTGTCTCGCCATATGACTGGAGCGGGAGAAGATCACCCTGCGCGTCCCGTTTCCTTTCCGCGACAGTCATCATCTTCTCCCAATCCACTTCCGCACGACTCATGTTGGCCGCCGCCATGACGATCAACCATCCAATCACTCCGTATTTGCATGCCTTGTATCTTCGCATAGTCTTGAAACTTTCGCTATTTACCGCCCACCTTGACCGGTATCACCGAGTCCTGAACCGGCAGGATTCCGCGATCTCAGCCCAGCGCCAGTCGCGCTTCACCCACTCGGGCAGTGAACCCTCCAGCTTGGCAAGCTTCTCACTGATCTTTTCCTTGCGCTGCGGATCCGTGTTGGAGTCGTCCAGCAGATCCAGGAGATCCCTGGCGGCCGCGGCCCGGGGACCGAAATAACACACTGCGTATTCGTCGAACACGGACTCCGCTGGCTTTCTCGGATTCCAGAACCACGACAGCATCATCACGCTGGCGATATCGGTGTTCCAGCGTTCGCTGTAGGGCCAGCCACCCTTCATCAGCTCGGGAGAATAATCGTTCATCTCTGTTTGCAGCGACTTCCAGTATTCCTTGTTGACGAGCATGCCCGGGTGGTTGCCCCACATGGAAATGTCCGGGAACACCATCAGCGGCTGCTTGGCCTCGTTGTAGTATTTGCGATCTTCGGCGGACATGCGGGCAAAGGCGTGCTTCGGCGCCAGGCCCACCTCGAAACCGGCGAACCACTCCGGCCGTTCCTTCGTCCAATCGAGGTTGGCGACCAGGTTTTGCCAGTCCTTGCCGCCGAAGGTCGGATGGTTCAAGTGCCAGGTGTCAACCCATATCTCTGTCTTCGGTGATATCTCGTGGATCCTGTCAGCCAGCGGCTTGGCAATGCGCCAGAATCCGCGGGTCGGCCACGGCGTGCAATCCGGACACGAGCATCCGCCGGGATCGGCCGGAAACAGGTTGAAGATGTCAATCTGCGGCAGCGACTTGAACACTTCCTCCTGCCAGGCGATCATCTGCTCCACGCTCCCCGGCTTGTTAGGACACAGGTAGTGGTCCGGGCAGCCGATGATCGGCTTGATGCGCATTTCTCTTGGCGAAGTAGTGTAGGCGTCGTTCATCACCATGAGCAGGCCGGCCTTCATGCCCATGCGTTTAGCGGTCGCGTAGAGCCTGCGGTAGATATCCAGCCACGTCTTCGCCTCGGGATCGTCGAAGCTCTTGAACATGCCCATCTCGAACCAGAGCCCGATGCCGTTGCACCCCCACAATGCGAACTCCTCAACATAGCGGTCCACCTGGTCCGGCTTGCCGAAGAATTCCTTGCGTGCCCACAGATACATCCCGCGGTTGGGCATCTGCGGAGTCTCCGCGATATTAAGTGAAGGTACCTCTACCCTTCCATTCTGATATCGCATTTCGCGCATCAAACGCCCCACCCCGGCCACAACCCCGCTGTCACTCTGGCCTGCGACATGGATTTCCTTTTTTTCCGGGTTGACTGCAACGACATACCCGTCGGTGCCGAGCGAGGCGACCTCCTTGTGCGCACCGGCAAATTTCTTGATCTTGACGTTCGATGCCACGTTGCCGATCACCAGCCGGAACGCAGCCTTGTCGCCCGGTGCGGCCAGCGAAACCCCGGCGCGATCCTTGATGCGCTCCGCAAACAATTCCGTTACACGCTTCTCCGCCGCGCTCGGTTTTTCTCCCAGCACCACGACCAGCTTGGCGTTGCCAATGACAATCACCTGGCTCTTCGAATTCTTGGCTGTCTCTTTATCACCCGTCTCAGCCGCGAAGGCTGCGCCCGTCAAAAGCAAAGCCCCTATCGTCACCAAAACCATCGTCTTCTGCATAGCATCTCCTCTCTTACCGTCTAACACATTGTTCATACGTTTCATTGCCTGTATCATTTGTTTTTCCTTTCACTCGTCATTTCGCTGCAAAACTGATAACAACCCGAGCCTACCTCATAAACCGCAGCGTTGTTTTCCACGCGCAGGAACTTCACGCCTTCCGCCTTCGCCGCGGGTTTTCCCGACTCGGTCACTCCGGCGGCATCTTTCGCGGGAACATACACCGTGGCCGTGGTGTTGATTGGAATTGTAACGTCCATCTTCAAGTTTCGAGTTTCGAGTTTCCAGTTGCTCACGATCCGTCCGTAAAGCGAGTCATAATGCGCCTTGACCCATGTCAAATCACCGACAGGAACGGGCTTGATGATGATCTTCTTGAACCCGACCGCAGCCGGATCGTACTGGATGCCCGCGAGATCGTGATAGAACCATTCGTTGATATGGCCGAACATGAAATGATTTTGCGAATTGCTGGGCTGATAGTCCCAGTCTTCTGGCAGGCTGGTGGCCCCGTAATTCAACTGAAAACCATAGCCCGGCTTGTCCGTCTGGTTGATCATCGCGAAGATCACATCGGAGCGTCCTCCGTTGGCCAGAGCGCGGAGCAGATACGGGAAACCGATCTCCCCCGCCTTGAGGCCGTCGGCCTGCAGGCGCTTGACGAGACTGCCCAACACCTCCGCCCGGTTTTCTTCCGGCACCATGCCCATGTCCAGCGGAATGGCGTTGGCCGTCTGGGTGCCGGTGGCGTATTCTCTGGTGGCGGGATTTAAAAATCGTTTATTGAACGCATCTCGGATCTCTGCAGCGAGTTTGCCGTAACGGACGGCATCCTCGGTCTTGCCCAGCAATTCGGCCATTTTGGCGAGGATCCGCGCGTCGTCGAATAACATCGCCGTGGCCGATACGGCATTGGGTGTTTTTTCGAGCTGGCGCCAATCGCCCAGACTCTCTGAGAGAATAATACGGCCGCCACCGGCCTTTCTTTCCAGAAACGCCACATAGCGCGCCATGCCGTCGTAGTAGCGGCGCAGCAACTCGACATCACCCGCGTACTGATACTGATGCCAGGCCACCTGCGGAAATGCGCTGCCCCATTCCGGCGAGTCGCGGAAGCCGCCGCAGAAGCCCACGAATTCCGGTGCAATATCGGGAACCAGCCCGTCATCATGCTGGCTGTCAGCCATGTCGTTCATGATCTTGCTAAAAAATGCGTTCAGGTCATAGTTGTAGCGCAGCGCCGGACCGTTGAGATGCGTCTGCTCCAGCCAGCCGAGTTTCTCGCGGTGCGGGCAGTCGGTCATGACACTGACCATGTTGCTGCGCTGCGCCCAGCGGATCATTTTATAGATACGGTTGATCAACTCGTTCGACGTGGAAAACTCGCCGATGGGCGTTGACGAGGTGTGCACCACCCGGCTTTCCAGTGCTTCGACCAGAGGCAACGCGCCGCCTTGAGGTGCCGCGACACATTCAAGCTGCAGATAACGATAACCGCAGTAGAAGAAACGCGGCGACCAGGTTTCACGAGCGGAGCCGTCCAGCCAGTAGCTGCAGGAAATGTTGCCCCCGACGCTGCCCTGATTGATCGAGTTGTCTTGTCCGGCAATCTCGGCCGGCGCCAGCCTGACAGATGCTCCCCTCGGACCGCTGACCGTGATGCGCGGCATTTGCGCCGCGTTCTGGCCAAAGTCATAGACCGTGACCCCCGGTCTGATGACCGTGGTCTTGACTGGCTTGAACGTGTCGAAACACCGGACTGGCGGCGCGGCGCAGGATAGCCCTTTCAATGCCCCGCCCGGCCCTTGCATGACCACTGCCGGCTCCCACGTGGCATCGGTGAATCCCGGCTTATCCCATCCGGCCTGGCACAGTCTCGCATCATAATCTTCGCCGCCATAGACGCAGGTGAACGTGACCGGACCGGAGTGGACGCGCCACAGCCCATCGGTCACCAACGTCTCGCTGGTGCCGTCCTCAAACTCCATACGGAGTTGCGCGATGGCTTTCTGCGGGCCGAACGAACCCGTGAACTTGGCATACCGCCCGCCTTTGACGTTATACATGCCGTTCCCCAGGAACAATCCCAAGGCGTTGTTGCCCGTCCGCAGGGATTCCGTAACATCGTACATGTCGTAGAGACAGGTTTTGTTGTACTTGGTCCAACCTGGCGCCAGAACATCTTCCGATACCCTTTTGCCATTGAGCGTCAGCTCATAGTGCCCGAGTCCGCAGACCGCCACGACCGCGCGGCGCAATCCGCTTTTGACGGCGAAGTTACGGCGCAACAGCAGCGACTCATTTCTATTTGTCTCGGCGCCAATCCATTTCGCCTGCCATGCATTGGAATCAAGCAAACCCATTGTCCATGCCGCAGGCTGACTCCAATCCGAAGCCTTGCCATCTTTGTCCCATACCCGCACCTTCCAATGACATTGCTTCCACGACCTCAGTGGTTTCCCATGATACTCAACCAAAACGCTCTGCTCCGATTCCACCTTCCCGCTGTCCCACAAATCGCCCTTGTCTTTCTTCAAGAACTCTTCCGAACCCGCCACCAGAATTTGATAGGCCGTCTGCTTAATTCCCCTTCCGAGTTTCAAGTTTCCAGTTTCAATCACCCAGTTCAGCCTCGGCTTCGCCACATCGATGCCGAGCGGATCAGCGAGATATTCGCAGCGCAGATTCGTCACGGCGGCGGAAGCAGACGGGATGGAGGACAGCAGCGCAACGGCGGCAGTGAGACATGCCGCATGGCGGCGAGTGATCTGGTTTTTCATATGGATTTCCTTTTGATGTATCTCATTTTGTTACTTGTTTCCGGCGGGAGCGGAGCCGATCCTCCGGGCCTGGATCGATGCGCCGCCGTTGCAGATAAACTTCTCGACCGCCCCCACATTGCCCTCGACAACCCAGTAGTTGATATCGGCAATGCCTAGATTCTGCGGGTCGTTAATATTGCTGACGAGCGTCTGCCAGGCGTTCTGGGGATCCGTTTGTCCCGGCCCCGGTTGTTCCGTGTTCATCTGTTCGATCGAAAACCCGTGCCTGCCCGAGACGGAGATGTGATGGGTGTTGCGGTATGTGCCCACCCGGCCAAACCGAGAGGCATGATGGGCGAAAACAAATTCCAAGCCGTTGATGTTGGAAGCCACCACGATGTTGTCTCCGTCAGTGTGCTCGTTGACTTGGATGCCGGTATGATATCCGGTCACGACCACGTTGCGCAGGATCGTCAGAGCCGCGTTATTGCAGGCCGGAGTGATAAGGCCCTTGGTGCCATGGGTCGGCTGGGAGGCCTGAACGCTGTAGACGCCGGTGTTGACGAAGACGTTCTCGAGTCGGCACTGCATGGCGTTGTTGAGGTCGATGCCTCCGATGGCCGGGTTATCGCTGGTCCGCACATCGAGGTTGCGGAGGACCACATAGACGGCGGAAAACGCGGCATAGAGGGAGTTGGGCGACGGACTGGCCAAGATAACCGCGGCACCCGAGGTCGCCAGGCTTTTGACGATGGTGCCGTTCTGCTGCAGCGGGAAGGACCCGACCGTCCCAAACACGGGTGCCGGTTCGCTCTCGCCCACGATTTCAACGGTGATCCAACTCGGGATGGGCTTGGAAACCGGAGGAATAATGATCCGGCCTCGATAGACGCCGTCCGGAAGATACATTTTCCCGCCACCGGCCGCGACCACTTCCTTCAGGCATGCCGAAAACGCTTCGGTGTTTTCCGTTTTGTCATCACCCACCGCTCCGTAGTTAAGAACATTGAAAGTTCGCGATTTCACGGTGCCGGCACTTGAGCTGTCTTTCCCGCCTCCATCAACTGCGAAGGCTGCGCCCGCAAAAATCCAGCCACATATCGTTATCAAAACCATCGTCCTCCGCATGGAATCTCCTTTCCCGCCGCCCAACACTTTCTTCATCTGTTTCATTGCCTGTTTCATTTGTTTTCCTTTCAATCGTTGCTCGTTTGTTGCTACTTGCTTCCGATCCGAACCTCCAACGGTCTCCCGTCCAACTTCAGTGGCTTGTCGAACCGCACTTCGTACTCGTCCGCATTGACGGCCTTGATCGAGCACGGCATAGCCTTGCTGCCATGCGTAGCGCGGACGGTCGGCTTGCCGGAATTGCGGACCCCGAGGAATTCAAGCTCGAACGGGCGTTCAAAGGTCAGGACATACTTCTGGTCGCAATCCGGCTCGACGTCCGAGTAGTCCAGGCCGCCCCAGGTGACGGCCCCCGGCAGAAACGTGCGGAGTTTGCCTTGGAAGGATGCCGGCAGGTTCGGACGGAGTGAGAGTTTCCTTCCCGGCACATCCCACCTTATCCCCTCAAGCCCCAGCAGCACGTGCCACGCGCCCGGGACACTCTGGTAGTGGTTGCCGAAGGTCGGATTGCGGTCGGCGCTGATCAGCATCGGCTGATTCCACTCCCGCTGGAGATGCGTGAAAATCACCTCGTGGAAGCATTGGGCCACCGTCATCGCCTCTTCCGTGAGGCCGCGCCACAAGGCCGGCGCGGTGAAGTCGCTTAACCCCTCCGCATTGGCCATCAATGCGCCGCCACCCACGCCCGGCGCGACCAGGAAGGTCTTGCCATTGTAATGGTGGGCGAACATGTACTTCACGTGTTGTTTTACACGTTCCCTGCTGAGCTGGCCGGGCAGTCCCAGCAGGTCGTCGCTGTGTTCCCCATAGAGTCCGTTGGAGATGAGGCTGTCCGGGATCGAGCGGCCTACCGAGTAGAACCCTTTCGGGTTCCACAGTCCCTCGATCGCCTTGGCCATCTGCTCGGAACGGGCCTGGTAGGCGTCGCGGGCAACCGTGTCGCCCGAGATCGCCGCGATTATCGCCGCGGCCTGGAACGCCGCCCGCTGCAGGTCGTTGATATATATGTTTTCAGGCACGGGACCGAAGCAATCGTACGTTTTCGCATCGTCATAGAGGCCGTTATTATCCTTGTCGCCGCCCAGCATGTAGGCGCAGCCCGCCTGGACAGTCGGCCAAAAAGCCTTCAGCCTCGCGAGATCGCCGGTCCACAGGTAATCGCGGTACAGGTCGAGGATCCATTCCGGGGTGTTGTCGCCGGCATCCCACCACTCGTAGCCGCCGGCAACCGGCGTGCGGGCCTTCCGCTCGCTGCGTTTACCCGGATAGCCGTTGGGGCCGTGATCGGGCGACGTGCCGGTCGCGGTGACGCACATGTCGCCGAGGTCGTGCCGGATCGCGCCATCCGGCGTCAAGGCTTCGGCGAAAATCCGGAGGTTGCCCCACTCGGCCTCGGGCAGGAAAAGCAGCTCGCAGAAAGAGGGGTGGAATTGTTCGTCATACGTTCCGACAAGAGGAAAGCAATCGCCTTCCTTCTGCGCGGCCTGCCCGATTTTGAAGAAGACGCCGTTGTAGGCCATGTGGGATGTGCTGATGAGGATCTGCTTGCGCATCCACTCGGGCAGATTGCTGTCGTCCCACATCCGGCAGAACCAGGCGTCCACTGCGGCGCGAATGGCCGGATACCTCTGCTGGCAGTCCCGCGCGATCGCGTCCGCACCCTGATAGAAGTTATTGTGATAGTGCCCCAGTTCCTTGCGCGGCCAGGTCTTGCCGTCCCCGGAAACATAGACCGGAAAATCCCAGGCGAGGATGAACACGATGTGTCGCGTCGTTTTCCCGGGCACCGTGATGGTCGATGCCAGCAGATTCCCGTTCGTGCAGCTGAGTTTGCCCTTGGTGAACTCGGAGCCCCACGTGACCTGGCCAACGCCGTCGTTGCGTATCATCCCGCAGAGCGTGCCGCCGCCCGCCCGCTTGGATTGCAGGAGAAGCCCGTTGACCTGACCGCCCTTCTCTCTAACAGGACTGCCGTCGTCGCATTCGGGATTGGGGACCATGCAGGCCAGCGAAACCGTCTTTTCCGACGCGTCGGGATTGGTGATCTGGAAATCGAAGAACAGGACTGGCAGGCTGCTCATTTTGCTGTCGCCGGGGATCCAGGACGCAAAGGCCTCCATTTTCACGTCCAGCGGTATGGCCTGGTGCTTGAACGTGTAATGGCACTTGGGAAAGAGCGGCAGGTATCCCACCTGCATGCCTGCTGCGCCGCCGGCAACCAGGTCGCCGTTCCATTCCCCCTTGGCATCCTTCACATGGAGCTGGAACCGGTAGGGACCGCCGAACGACGGCCCGTAAAACTGCAGGCCTAGGTCGCCCGAGCGGATCTCGCCACCGCCGTAGGTGCCGTCGGCGTTGATGTGGAGAAAGCCGGCACCGAAGCCGCCGTAATACGGGGTATCATCCATCACGCCGTAATCTCCTTTGCGCAACGTGCCCGTCGCGTACGGCGTCTTGGCCACGCTAACGGACGGGATGGAGGACAGCACTGTTGCGGCAACAATCAGGCAGGCCGCATGACGGCGTGTGGCGTGGTCTTTCATTTGGTTTCTCCTGACTTCTGCTTTCACTTCACACCGAAAACCGTCACGCGCTTAAGCACCAGCGGCCTGGGGGATTCGCCTCGCGTTTCCAGCTTGATGAACCTCGCCTTGCGCCCCGCTTTCACGGAGCCGCCAGAGGACTGTGTCACCCGCGCAATCCACGTCGCGACCCAGCTCTTCGCCTGCCAGACTTCCTCCCACTTCTCGCCGTCCTCGGAGAGGGACATGATGAGCCCTTTGGTCCGCTCTTGCTCGCCATCGCGGTTCTCGATCTCGACGGTACGCACGGTCCTAACAGCACCGAGATCGATCTTCGCCCACGGGTTCTTTTCGTTGTCGGTATGGAACGCAAAGGGAATTTTGTCGCCCGAAAAAAGCCGCGCATGGTTTGCCTCAATATCATGTCCACATGTTGAGCTGATCTCCAGCTTCGCATTCTCGCTGAGAACAACACCCGGCTCGAATGCCGGCCCGACCTTCAACACGACCACCGTATCCACCGGATCCCATTTCACATCTCCGGGCAACGACAACTCAAGTGCTTCTTCCGACTGTTTGAATTTCACTTCGTCGCCACCTAACAGAAGCGAAGCGGAGATCAGTTTCCGGCTATCATTCAACGGGGGCAGGTGGAGCGTCTGTCCAGCGGGGGGAATCATCACGTGTACGTAAACGGACTGGCCATCGGTGGAATCGGTGGCCACGATTTCCCATGGGTTGCCCTTCTGCTCGATCTGGAGGATCTTGCTGGGCCTGGTGTTGAGCAGCGACACTTTGCGCTCGCGCCAAAGTTTCCCGAAATCATCCATCATCTGCTTCACCGGGGGAGCATAAGCGTCCGCGTAGGGCGTCAGGGCCACATGGACGCCGCCCTTCTGACCGGGGGTGCCGGCGCAGCGGACCACGCCCCGGAAGACCTCCGGCGCAGGGATCTGCACTTTTTTGCCCAGGAACCAGGCGTTGTCCGTCGGCAGGATGCAGCATTGGTCCTTTTCGCCTTTGCTGGGATCGCCGCCCTCGCAGGCCGGCCACGCACTCTCTAACGACAGCCCGGCCGGGGCGTAGGCACCCGCGTTCTGCCAGATCACCGCATCCGGGTTACCCGCCCGCAAGGCCACGGCCAACCGTCCGGCACCAGGAAACAGCTTGCCAGAATGCTGATCAATCCAGTAGCCGGCGACCCGCTTTCCATACCGCAGGCTGATTTCCTTGAACAGCCCTAACAGGAATGCATCCCATTTCGGATTCGGCCATTCCCCGAGCTTCTCACCGGGCAGGCCGTTCACTTCAGGCCCCCAGCCGAACAGCGCGCGCTCTTGCTGTGACAGGTCGTGCTGGTCGGTGGGATGGACGTAGAGGCACAGCGCGATGCCGCGCTTGTTCAGTTCGTCGGCGACTTCGCCTAGCAGGTCGCGCTTGGCTTGATGCTTGGACAAGCCGGCATCGACCATGACCTTGCTCGGTGCCAGCAGGTACATCGCCGCGTGGAATGACGTCAGCGTCACATATTGTGCGCCCATGCCCTCGACCGCGTCGGCGAATGCCTTGACGTCGAAGGCGTCAGCCTTGGCATCCAGGTCCCAGACCGCCGGCTGGGGCTTCCCGAGAAGATGGGCATATTCCACGGTGTAGTGGACGAAGATGCCGAACTTGGCGTTGGTGATGAACTCGCGCCCGAGATCCTGCGGGCGCGTGGCCCGGGTGGTGTCTGGCTTCGGAGTGGAAGACTTGGGTTCAGCGCCCAAAATGGTTGTTGCGGTTATCAGCGCGGTAAAGCCGGCGAGCAGGGTATGTTTCATGGTGATGTGTTGTATTATATGTTTCAAGGCGTGATTCATTTTGCCGCCACGATTTCGACTTGATGGGCCTGCATGACCCGCGCCTTCCGAATGACCTCAAACAACTCGGGCATTTTTTTCATCCGCTCGTTGAACACCGCCGTGCGCTTGGCTTCGACCTGTTCCGGCGGTATTTCCATGAACGCGGGAACACCGCCCGCCCGCAGTACCTCGCCGAATATCCGGTCATGGAAATAGCTGTTCTTGGCGCCGACGGCCGCGGCCACGGCCTTGACCTGGTCGGCGATCGGACCGGCGGCCAGAACCGCCGCCGCCAGATTGACCCCGGCGCCTAACTGCGCGGCGGAATAATCCGCCACCTTCACTCCGCCGAGCCGGACTTCATGCTGGCCCGGCTTTAGCCCGGTCACCTTCAGGGTGTAAACGTTCATTTGCTCCAGGATCGGTACCCACTGCAAAATGGTCTTGGCGTCCCCGTCGGGAAAGAAGGGAAGCGCGCTGTCCTTCTGCTGGAACCCGATCCTGCCGTCCACGGCGACCTTCAGGCCCTCGATCACACAGTTGTTGCTCTGCACAACTTTGGCGGATGCCGCGGCGATTTCGACTGCGGCGACCAGTGGCGGAAAGCCCATGCCTTTGAGAATCTCGGCAGCCATCAGGGTCTGGCCGGGTGGGTTCGGATGAACGATGTCGCCGCCGCCAATACGGTTTTTCGGATTGGCCGCGCGCGCTTTGTCAATAGCCGCCACGAACGGGTGGAACTGGTCGATGAACAAGGCGTTGCCGTTCGTTAAGGCGATCTCCTTGACCGCGCCCGAGAACTTTTCGAGATTCAGGATATATGGCAGGACCGAGGGGCCTTCATCCATCACCTCCACCGGAGTGGTGGTGCACCACGCGACGCGGATGTTGGCGGCCTTCGCCTGATCGGCGATCTTCTGCATCGAGGTCACGAACTCCTTGTAGCGGCTTTCATTGAAAGTGCTGCCCCCGCCGCCGCAATCGTTCATCCCGAAATTGACGGTCATGGCGGTGGCCCCGCACCCGACCACATCGCGTTTGAAGCGCTGGCCGCCCCCGCCCGCATTATCGCCGCCAATCCCCACGTTGAAAAACGTCAGATCCCAGGTGGGGAAGCGGGTGAGCGCCCAGATCTCCACAAAACTGCTGTATTGGTGCTGTTCGGTGATGCTGTCACCCATCATCACAACCTTGTCGCCGTTCTTCAAAAAGAAGTCAGCAGCGGCGCATGGCATCGCCGCCAGGAGCAGGCTGATGGCAACGCGGAGAAAGAGGTGTTTCATTTGGAGTTGATTTAATGTGTTGTTTGGTTTCATAAGATTCATTTTCCCAGCATGTTCACGACATCCTTCCGGCGTGATTCCGGAGTGACTGTTAGTTTCTCCAGTTTGCCCGCTTTGAATTTTCCTTCCACCGTTGTGTTATAGGGCGCATGAAGCTTGAACGAGACGTCCCATTTCCTGGGCCAGGCCGGCAGCACATAGATCTTCTGCCCGTCGGATTGGAGCAGCATGGTCTGCAGCGTGGTCAGGATATTGCAGCCATGGTTCTGATCAGGAATCCAGTCAAAGCCCAACCACATCGCGGGAAAGCGATAGGCCCGATTGCTCCTGGCACGGAGGGCGACCTGTCGGCCGGCCTCGTCGCCGAGGCCGAGGCAGGCAGCCTGGATGCTGTCATGGCACCAGCCGTAGTTGTTGCGATCGGAGCGCTTCTCGTAGGTCACGCGGGCCAAGTCCAGATCAGGTTTCCCGACACCGAACAGCCGGTAGGGGAAAACGGCATATAGCTCGGGATGCTCACCATTATTGCCAACTCCCGATTGGCTCGATGGCCGCAAAAGCTTCACACCGTCCACCACGGCAACGGGCAGCGGAGGGAGTTCCCGCAGGATCCGCGTCCAACGGGTGCGTTGAGCCTCCGTGGTGAGGGTTTGCGGCAGGGCTAACAGCCGTGGCAGAATGCAGCGCAACCCGGCGATATCCGGCATGGGATTGACCGTGTTCGGCATGCACTCCGTCGCTTGGGCGGGATCGAAAAGGATCTTGCCGTCGCTGTCGCGTTTCGGCCAGTATTGGTCAAAGAAGGCGATGATCGGATCGGCCAGCGGCACCAGCGTGTCGCGAGCGAACGCCTCGTCCTGGGTAAAGTCGTAGCGGTCGAGCATGTAGGCCGTCAACTCGATGCCTCCGCTCCAGTAGCGGTGGATGCAGGCGCTCCCCGGCTCGGGCCCGGCGTGTCCCCAGCCATAATCCCGGTTGCTCGGCATCCCCCAGAAATGCATCGTCTCCTGAAAGGATGCGGCGTCCTTGAATTGGTAAATCACTTCCATGCGGGCCTTGCTGAGCGGCAGCGCGTCGCGGTACATGCGGAACCACGGCTCCATCATCTCGAAATCGCCCGTAGCCAGCATCGGCCAATAACATAGGCGCGTGTTTTGGAACCAGTACGGCCCGCCCCAGCAACGCCAGTCGGGATTCCCGTCAGGAGTGTCCGGCGACGCGCCCGGAACCTTTTCCACGGTGAAGATCGAGCCGTTGAATTTGATCGGCGAAGCGCCGCGGCCGGAACAGGCATTCATAAAGCGTTGCAACACGTAACCGTTCGTCAATTCCGAGGCCGGTGCCGTTTCGGTATCGCGCTTGGCGACGACTTTCCCATCCACATAGATGATCCACCCGCCGGATTCGGGCCGGTCGAGCGTCACCGCGACATGCTGCCACTGACCCGTTTTCAGGCAATTGTTAGCCGAAAGGCTCTCTTGGCCGAAAAACAAGCGCAGCGACGACCCGTTGGTATCCAGGAGGAATCCGTCAGCGTGCCCCGGCGTGCATTTGTCGAAGATCCGCCCACTCTCTCCCGGTGCAGGCTTGACCCACGCTTCCATGGTAAGACCGTTAGGCCATGTCCGGTTGGCTGGTGCCACATCCCGGGGAATTCTATCAGGCTGCGCCGGCTGCTTGCGGTCTAACAGGTAAGCCGGACTCAGCGCCCGGTCATGCATCGCCGCCCCCGCGATCTCGCCGCGGAAACGGGACTCGCCCTTGGAGTCCGCGCCCAGGGTGACGGGATGCGCATTGGCCGGGATCACCGCTCCGGCATCCTCTTCGGCAAAGACCCAGCTTCGGCTCCAAAACGCTTGCCACCACTTCGATGTCGTCAGGCGGGACTGTTCATCACTCACCTGCAACGCCGCCATCTCGACCCGCCCGAGGTCTTTCAGCCAGGTCTCGGGCGTCTCGGCGCGCTCCGCCAACACACACACCGACAGTTGATGCCGCTTGGCCGGCTTGGTGGATTTCAATGCCTTGCTACCATCGGGAACCATGTCCACGCCGCGCATGCTGGCGCCGAAGGTGTGATTCAACAGCGGATCCGTGAACTTGCCTTTGAGCGCCTCGAGGTGCTGAACTTCCAGACAAACGGGGTATACCGACCGCGTGTTGCGGTGATACCAGACCAGATGCGGCCCGGCGTCGGGCACAACCACATCCGTCAGCGTCTTGAGGTTGTATGATTGCGCCACCGGGTTCTTGCCGTCACCGTGACTGTATTCATCAATGTCGCTCAAGGGCAACTCGCGCAGACGCCACAGCTCCACCTCCGCCCGGCAACTCACCGGCACGGCGGATTCCGCCTCCACCCGCACCACCGGTTGATCGGCATCAACCCACAAGGAAATTTTGGATGGTTGATTTTGGATTTTGGATTCTATCTGAATGGCTCCGTCGCGGAGTTTCAATTCCTGGCGGAAGCCATCCTTCGGTGCCAGCGGTGGATCGAACTTTACCCGCACCCGGCCGATTTTGCACAGGCGGGCGTTCTCATCCCAGGCGTCGGTCTTGCTAACATAGAAAATCAGATCACCGTTTGCCTCCACCCATGCATTGATCCCGACACCGCCATTGCCCACGGGCATGGAGCCGTGCGCATTCTCGCTGGGTGTAGTCCAGACGACGTTGTAACTGTCCAATGGGTCAGCCTGCAGTTGCTCCGGTTCCGCCCGTCCAATCGCAGCACCGGCAACCAGCACCACAGACGTCAATACCATTCCAATTTTTGATATGTTCATAGATTACTTCTCTAGCGGCACCTCGTAGAAGGTGAGCGCGGCGATGCCGTTCTGCCCGTATAGCAGGTTGTTGTTACTCCACTTTTTATCTACCAGATAGGTGATCGTCTTCGCCATGCTTGGGCCTGATAGCTTGAGTTTGAGAACGTTGCCAACTGTCACGCCAGAGGTGACCTGACCTTCTTTCCCGTCGGGATAGAACTGGCTGGCCAGTGAATCCATCCAAACTACAGGTTGATCAAACTCGATTGCGATCTCCTCCTTCCTGTCACTCGTGTAGCTAGCTTTAAGCACATCCGGGGGCGTGATCGGATCCTTAAACACTTTCCCATAGTTGCCATGCTCCACCAAGGGAAAAACCTGATCAGCAATTTCCGCGTAACCGGCCGGCCAGAAATGGCAACCGGCACCCGGCTTGATGCCGATGGTGGACGTGATGCTCATGTTGGAGAAGAGGTGCGGCAGGAGCCGCTGCACATCCCGGAGCTTATCGCTATGCTTGGTCCCGCCGATACTGCAGGCGTTGGGCCAAATCTGGAAAATATAGTAATGCTGGATATTGGGGAAATCCTGTTTCCAAGCCGCGGTGATATCCAGGAAGAACTGTTCATACGATTCCCAGCCATAACCGCCTGTCTCGCCCCACGCGCCTTGGTTGCACTCCCCTTGATGCCAGAAAGCGCCGCGAATGCCGTGGGTGAGTTTGGCCTTCTCTATCCGGTTGAGCAAGCGTCCATAGATCGACGCCGGATCAAGGTGATTGGCCGGATTGCGCGGATGCGCCTCGATGATTGTGCCGCCGACCGCCCCGTTCATCATGCAGATCGGAATCTTCTCGCGCTCCACCAAAAGCTTGGCGAGATCCATGGCCCAACAGCCGATCTGCCAATGTCCACCTTGGCGGCGGACTGCATTGCCCCACCCACTGCTGACATCCCCGCCGTTATCCCCGAAACTCCTGATCCATTCACTCGTGTCGGTGTGTTCGTCGGGGCCCCAATCCACCGCCAACGCATTGGATTGGCCGTTGATCAGGTAAGCATCGCCACAAACCAGATTGGTGACGGTCCGCACCACGGTCTCGGTGCCGCCTGTCTTGGTTCCGAACTCCACCTTGTATTTGACCAGCCCCGCCTTGAGTTTGGCGGTTAGAGAATAAGAATGGTCCGCCGCGGGTATTGCGGTCTCGGTCTTGATGAGTTGGTCGCCGGCATATACCTTCAGGAAGACAGAGTCGGCGGCATTGCCCAAAGTCCCGTTGTAATACAACGTGCCCTCATTGTTATCGTCACGGGCATAGAACTGATTATCGACCGGCTTCTCATCTTTGTCCGGTGTCCGTTGCACCCATGCATCCTTTCCGGGCTCATTGACCATGATCTGCACCCTCTGCGTGACCGGATCGCCTCCGTTACTTACCGCTAACGCCACGGCCAGCTTGCCGCTGTTCTGCGAGCGCTTGAGGACAAGCTTCCCCGGAGCGGTCTCCTTGATCACCGCCATGCCCGAAACAGACCACGTATATTTCAGCTCACCCACACCCTTGCCCTGCATTGCTGCCATATTTGTGATCTGCGGCACGACCTCGATTGTCTCCCGGCCATCCCACCGGGCCGGAGCTTGCAATGTAAAAACCGGCTCCGGAATATCCTCACAAAGGGTTAGCGGAATGTCCATGGTCTTCACTCCATCAGCAAAGACCGCCTTGCACCGGAGTGTCCGCGATTGATCTCCCGTTATCCGTCCGGCATCCACGGTGAATGTGAACCGGTCCACGGCCGCAACCGTTTCCTCCTCGCCTTGGGTGATGATCCAATAGATTTTTTGTGCTCCGCCGGCCGTGACTGTCACGGCGGCCTTCTTGCCTTCCGCGACCGTTAGTTTTTGGGGAGAAGCCGAGAAACCGGTGCCTGGCTGCACAAGTGGGCCCACCAATGTTTGCATCGCGTTTTGGTTCTCATACTGCATCTTCACCCAGTCGGCGGAGCGTTCCGTGGCGGCAACCTCAAACTCGGCAAGGCGGCCGCCATTGGAAAAGCCGCCACCACCCAGCGTGAACGCGTCAGGAGTGCCCAGCTTCATGGCAACGCCGGTGCCGGAATGCCAGAGTTCGCCATTCCTGTAGATCTTCATCATCCCACTCGCCGAGTTATGGGTGAATACCCAATGGTTCCAGTGGCCGGGGAATCGATAAACGTCGGTGCTTTTGGATATCCGGTCGTAGCCGCCGTGGATCCCGTTGCCAAAGTCCCAATATACCTCGTCGCTGTATGGCAGGTGCGCGTTGAGCAGGCGGGCACCTGCCTTATCTGTGCAGGAAAACACACTGTTGGTTTCCGGCAATCTGCGCTTGGTCGAGAGATTCGCCCAGAGCGAGAGCGTTATTTCCCCGCCAATGCCGGTGAGTGAAGCCGCCGGCAAATTGATCTGGGATTTCGGAGCGTCAAACTGCGCACACTGACCGATGATTCCCAGCGTGTTGATCGCATTGCTGTTGCTGGCGACGTTCCCCCGTGTCGTCGAGTCGGCAAGCGCGGCGGTGTCATTCAAATGCCATACACCGGCAAACTTCGCGGCCTCGCTAAACACACTTGGCCCGCTCGATTCGGCGGCGGCATCGGCTTTGCCCCAGAACATTTTGATTTCCTGACGCGCGTTGCCCTTGATGACCGGGATGCGCACCCAGATGTTGGCGGTCCCGGCGGCTGCGTCCCATTCTTCTATCTGGTACGCCAGCGGCTTGGCCTCCGCAGAAAATCGGATATCATCGCCATTCACTTTCGCCTGCTTGAAATCGAACCAGTCCTTGTCCAACCGCACCAGCAGCGGGAAGTTCTCTTCCGAGGCCGTGGCCGGCAGGTTCGCGCCTTCCGGTGTGGTGAGGATGTTGAGCGCTCCCGAATGCTGCCAGCCCTGATATTGGGCCAAGGCCGGTTGTAACAGTGTCATTGCGGCGATCATGCCGATTGTCAGTTGCTTGGTCATTTGGTTCTTCCCCCTTGTTGATATATTGGTTTTCCCTGTTTTGAAATGCCGGCTACTTTTTGATGCTCCGCAGCTCCGGTTGGGTAGTCGCGGCCTCGATGGCCTTGATCGCCTTCTTGACCGAATCAACCCGCTGCTTGT
>JBAXOP010000057.1:0-22247 GCA_037133195.1 Verrucomicrobiota bacterium
CGTCAAAGTAGTAAAAGAAGCGTGGAGAGGTGCCGAGGTCCTCCTTGAGTTGGATAAATACCCGCTTGGTGGCGAGAATTTTGGAAACCTCGCTCTCGGGATCGAGGATATTGCCGAATTTGCGTGCCCCCGCGGGGCATACTTCCAAGCATGCGGGATAGCGCCCGGCTCGGGTGCGTTGAATGCAGAAGTGGCACTTTTCAGTGACCCCCATAGTGCGCGGACGATTGCCAAGATAGGCCATCTCCGGATTGAGGCGCTCTTTGGGAATGAGCGGCTTGGTGAAATTGAAATGGCGCGCGCCGTACGGGCAAGCTGCCATGCAATAGCGGCAACCGATGCACCAATCGTAGTCGATGGCGACGATGCCATCGTCCTCTTTCCAGGTGGCGTGGACCGGGCAAACCTTGACGCAGGGCGGGTTCTTGCACTGCTGGCACTGCACGGGCATGTAGAAGAACCCTTTCTCAGGGACTTTTTCCGGATTGTAATCGTGGTCGCTCTTCTCAATGTCGAGTGATCCATGCGGCATTTTAAGCACGCGGATGTACTGGATTTCAGGAGTGCGCGATTGGTTGTTCTCGTTCACGCAGGCATGCACACACTTGCGGCAACCGATGCAGCGGGTGAGGTTCAGAGCATACACAAACTCGACGCCAGCCATCGGTTTGAGGTCACGCACTTGGGGTCGCAATCCATACTGGCGCTCCACCTCATTGGTGATGCGAGTCAGGACTTTTTCCATGTCCGCGGGGGTCATTTCCCGATAGTATTTCTGTAGGAATTTTTCCATCGAGGAGAAATCCTTGAGTTCTAGCAGCGGTTTGAGGCTGGCGGCCAATGCCGCAGCACCCACGCCAAACACGGCGGAGGAACGCAGGAAACCGCGGCGATTCATCGCGGGGGCCGCTGGGGTTGGCGGCGCATCAGTTAGAGGATCCATGATCAATGTGAGGTGTGGGACGAGTCGGTATCGGCTTGTTTCTCCCGCAGATAATTCGGCGGTGGGGCGGGTTTGCGGCCAGGGAATTTGGGGGAGTGCGGATTGTGGCAATTCACGCAGTCCTGCTTTTTGAAGGCACCCAAGGAGCGGTTCCAGTACCCGCTGGTGCGCCCATGCATGCCAGCTTCCCAATCCCTGTAGGTCGGGCCGTGGCAACTGCCGCATAGCATGGTGCTCTCCTCGAACTTAAGCGCTCGGCCGTCGCGTGGTTGCAATTGCTCGAGGTTCTCGTCGTCGTGGCAGTTGAAGCAATTGTTGTTGCGGCCATGTGTGCCGTGCCCCATCACAATGTCGGAGTGCTCATCTGGGATGATCAACTGCTGCTTGGCGTCATATTTCAACACCGGCTTCTTGCCCTTCTCATGGCACGCATAACAGTCAAAGTCGTCCAACTCCGCTTTGGCACTGACCAAGTTTGCATAGGAGCGGCGCCAAGTCTCGGTCTTGAGCAATTCGCGATCAACCAGTGGAATTTCACGGACCGGCTGGGGTTTGCTAAACAGGTCCAGCGAAAACGCCACAGCCAGCAACGCGAAAGTTGCGGTGAGCACCACCAATGCGAAGCGTGTTTGTTTGTTGTCGTTCATCATGTTCTCCCTGGTGGACGCCGCGGGTCATTCCACGGTCACCTGCGCGGCGATGGGTTAGGCCATCGCCGCGCCGGCCCGTAGATTAGATTGTCAGATTATTTCTTAAGCGTGGCGACGTACTTGGCGACGGCCTTCACATCGGCATCACTCAGGTCCTTGAATCCCTTCATGCGCACCTTGTCGCCATCCTTCACGCCATCCTTCACGGTGGCCTCAATTTTAGCGGCGTCGAGCTTGGCGACTTCAACCGTCAAATCCTTGATCTTAAGTTTTTTACCCATGGCGGTATCACCCTTGCCATCGGCACCGTGGCACTTGGCACACTCCTTGGCGAAGATGGCGCTGCCTTCCTCCGCGCTGGCGTTGATGGCTAGGGACATGAAGGCAGCTGCCGTCACGAGGCTCAGTTGTTGCATTGTTTTCATTGTTTTACTTGATTCTATTGGTTGGGGGGGATGTCTTCAGTGGCTCACTTCTTTGGCAGACATCACACGATGCCGACCTAAGTCGTGAGGGGAGTGGCAGTTTGGTGGCGTCGACACAACCACAATCTGGTTTTTAAGGGGGGGCTGCGTGTGGGGATGATGTGTGACGGGGCAGTTCTTTAGGGTTATGCGCCTGAAACAAATCAATAGCAATTGACGCGCATAATAACGGAGGATATGCGCGGCGGCACGCTTGCGGCGGAGTCTTTCAGAGGATATGCGGAGAAAATTCCTACCTGAAAAAATTTCTTGGCAAGGCAAGGTAGGTGGTTATGCTCCGCGAACGGCCGCCGGATGTTTTGGCATCCATGGTCGGGCGCCACTGAAGGCGCAGCAAAGGCCCCGCAACTAACGCACCAACACACACCCATGACTCCCCCTAACGTTTCCTCAGAAATGGTAAACTTTGACACCACGATCCACGGGATCGACCCCGCATCCGTGCACCAAGTCACTCTTGCCAGCGGCGTGAAAATGCCCATCGCGGCGTTTGGCACATTTCATTCAGACTGGGCGCAGGCCTACATGAAAGATGCCACCGTCGAGGCGATCCGCCTCGGTTGGCGCCATCTGGATACCGCCCGCGCTTATGAGAACGAGGAAGTGGTCGGCGAAGCGATTCGCGAGGCCATCGCCAAAGGCTATATCTCCTCACGCGACGAATTGTTCATCACCGCCAAATTGTGGAACGGCCACATGAGCAAACAAGACGTCGAACCGGCGCTCAACAATACGCTGCGTGCGCTAGGCGTGGAAAAAGTAGATATGTACCTCAACCACTGGCCATGGCCCAACGTGCATACCCCCGGTTGTGCTGGCGACCACCGCAATCCCGATGCGGTTCCCTACATTCACGAGTGTTTCATGGAAACTTGGGGTGAAATTGTCCGGTTGAAAAAGGCCGGAAAGATTGTGGACATCGGCACATCCAACCACACCCAAGTGGATCTGGAACTGTTATTCCGCGACACTGATAATTTTTCGCGGCCAGTGCTCAATCAGATGGAAATGCATCCGCTCTTCCAACAAACCGAGCTGCGCCGCTACATGGAAAGCCATGGCATGATATGCACCGGTTATATGTCACTGGGCTCACCTAACCGCCCCGGCCGCGACCGCTTCAAGGAACACCGCGCCGATATGACCGACCCGCTCATCCAGTCCATCGCCGCCAAAAATGGCATGTCCCTCGCCAAGGTCTGCCTCAACTGGGCCCATCAGCGCGAAAATAAGTCCGGCGGCTTCGTCGCCATGGCCACACGCACCGACTGGATCCTCGACAACCTCAGCGCTGCCACCGAGGATTTTCTAACACCAGAACAGATGCTCGCCATCTCGGGCGACGGCACTGCGCAACACCCTGGAATCGACGCCAACAACCGTCTCATCTGGGGCCAGGTGTTCCTGTGGCCGGAAGCCCTGGGCGATTGGCGCGTGCTGTGGGATGATAGCCAAGTGTTTGAGACCAAGGCGGCCTACGCCAAGTTCAAGAAGTCTTTCCAAGACCACCATCAAGTCTGGCAGGACACCGCGGTGCGTGCTCCACACTAATCCCTACCACAACCATGAAAGAGATCGGAATTATCAACCGCGAGTTGGCTAGGGTGCTCTCGGCGCAAGGTCACGGGGATATGCTCATGGTCGTGGATGCCGGCTTCGCCATCCCCAAGCACGCCGATGTGGTGGATATCTCGCTCACCGAAAACTGCCCGATGCTCATCGACACCTTGCAGGTATTGAAACATTTCTTCTCTGTCGAAAAACTCATCTTCGCCGATAAAACCCAGGAAGTGAGCCCGACATTGTTCAATAACATCACCGGGTTGTTTGGTGAGGATGTTCCGGTGGAAATTGTCACCCATCCGCAGATCAAAGAAATCAGCCGCAACGTCAAGGCCGTCATCCGCACCGGGGATTTCACGGCGTATGCCAACGTGATCTTGGTGTCGGGTGCCGGCCCCAGATGGTATTGCGAAAAGTGAGTCCCATTATTATCCGTACTTTCAAGTTAGAACATTCCTTATGAAACAAGCAATCATGACCTCGCCCGGTATCATCGAATACCGCGACGTAGCCGCCCCCGGCCCATTGGCACCCAATGAAATTCTGCTCAAGATCCAACGCATAGGTGTGTGTGGTTCAGACATTCATGTGTTTCACGGAGAACACCCGGCAACCCCCTATCCGGTCGTGCAGGGGCATGAGTACTCGGCGACTATCGAAGCGATCGGCACGGCGGTGACCACGGCCAAGGTTGGCCAGCGAGCCACCGCGCGGCCGCAGTTGGTATGTGGCAAGTGTGGTCCCTGCCTGCGCGGCCAATACAATGCCTGCCAGGAACTCAAGGTGCAGGGGTTCCAAGCACCCGGCGTGGCACAGGAGTATTTCGTGGTGCCCGAAGATCGCTTGGTCGTCTTCCCCGATTCCATGACCTTCGAACAAGGGGCCATGATCGAACCGGCCGCCGTGGGTGCTCATTCCACCGCACGCGCATCCAACCTCAAAGGAAAAAATGTGGTGGTTTCAGGTGCTGGCACTATCGGCAATCTGGTGGCGCAATTTGCTAAACAACGTGGTGCCAACAAGGTGCTCATCACCGATGTGATGGATTTTAAATTGCAAAAGGCCAAGGAATGTGGCATCGAGTACACCCTCAATATTCTGCAAACCCCCTTTAAGGAAGGTGCCCAGGCGGTATTCGGCAACGAGGGTTTCCAAGTGGGGTTTGAAGCCGCCGGCGTTCAAGCATCCCTCGATACCTTGATAGGCAACGTTGAAAAAGGCGGTGAGGTGGTCATTCTCGGCGTCTATGCTAAAAATCCCACTATCAACATGTATTTCGTCGGCGAACACGAACTCAATGTCTTCGGTTCCATGATGTATCGCCATGAGGATTATGTCGAGGCGGCCGCACTCATCGCTCAGGCCCAAATTATCCTCGATCCTCTCGTCTCCAAACATTTCCCCTTCGAGCAATTCCTCGATGCCTACACCTACATCGGCGATAATGCCGATAAACTCATGAAGGTGATGATCGACGTCTAACGGAGCGCCGCCTTCAGCCGGCGTGCCACTTGCTAGGCGGCCCCTCAGGCCCAAGACACAAGAGAACAAAATCAATTTGCTGCTTGTCGTAGGCGGGCAGGCTTGCTTGGCTGGTGCCCCGATGGCCACCCCTCAAAATATCATAGCGCTGATTTACGACTACGATCAGACGCTGAGTCCGCTGTACATGCAGGATGATGTGCTGTTGCCAGAGTTTGGGATAGACCCGGTGCAATTTTGGCAACGCTGCAACGTATTGGTGCGCGATCACCAGTGGGACGGTGAACTCGCCTATATGAAATGCTTGCTCGATTACCTCGGTATGGACCGCGTGACCAATGCCCGACTCACCAGCCTGGGTGCGGGATTGCGGTTTTTTCCGGGGCTGCCGGAATTGTTTGAAGCTCTGCCTGCCAAATGCCTCAGCGCCGAACACGAGGCGGCCGGTATCAAGGTCGAGCACTATATCATTTCCTCAGGCCTCAAGGCATTGCTCGATGGCTCGCGCCTCAAGCCCTACGTCAAGGCGATCTTCGGATGTGAGTTTGGCGAGGATGCCGAAGGCCGCATCAGTTTTCCAAAACGCGCCATTTCCCACACTACCAAGACACAATTTTTATTTCGCATCAACAAGGGGATGCTCAGCTACGAGCAAGACGTCAATGACCACATGCCGGAAGACTTGAGGCCCATCCCATTTGAAAACATGGTGTACGTAGGCGACGGGCCGACGGATGTGCCTTGCTTCACAGTGATGAACCGCAATGGCGGCCACGGCATCGCGGTTTACAATCCCAATGATCCCAGCGGCCGCTCGTTCCGTAAGAGTTTCCAACTTTGCAGCCACGCCGGACGCGTCAAACATATCGCCCCAGCCGATTACCGCGAAGGCTCACACCTCTGGCTGCTCCTCGCCGAAATGGTCCGCGAAATTGCCGAACGCATCTTGCGCCGCCGCATCGATGAACGCGACCACGCCACAGTGCCAGCCCCCACCTTTTAATCCCCCGCCGCATGCCTCACAAGACCCGCTTCCACTTCACCGGCATTTGTGGCACCGCCATGGGCACCGTCGCCGCCGCCATGCAACAACGCGGATTCACCGTCAGCGGCTCGGACGCCGGCGTCTATCCACCGATGTCGGATTTTCTGCGAGCCCAGGGCATTATCCTCAGTGAGGGCTATCACGAAGATAACATTCCGGCCAATGCCGAGGTGATCATCATCGGCAACGCCATTTCACGCGGTAACCCGGAGGCGGAAGCCGCGCTGGACCGTAAGTTGCTCTATCAATCATTGCCGGAGTTGCTCAAGGAATTTTTCCTGCGCGGCAAACGCAACCTGGTCGTCAGCGGCACCCATGGCAAAACCACCACCGCTTCAATGCTCGCGTGGCTGCTGCGCCACGCCGGGCGCGACCCCGGGTTCATGATCGGCGGGTTACCTAACAACCTTGGTTGTGGCGCGCATTTCACTCATTCACCCTTCACAGTGTTGGAAGGCGACGAATACGATACGGCGTTTTTTGATAAGCGCTCAAAGTTTCTGCACTATCTGCCGGAGTGCGTGGTCATCAACAATATTGAATTCGACCACGCGGATATCTATGACTCGCTCGACGAGATCAAGCTGAGTTTCCGCCGCCTCCTCAATATCGTACCGCGCGGCGGCCGCGCCTTCATCAATGGCGATGATGCCAACTGCTTGGCAGTGGCCGCCGGCGCTCCCTGCCCGGTGACCACCGTGGGCTTGGAGGCGAGCTGCAGCCTGCGGATAGAAAATGCCAGTTACGAGAGTTCTCGTAGTTCCTTCACGCTGGGCGGGGAGGTGTACTCGTTGCGCATGACCGGTGAGTTCAACGTGCGCAACGCGGCGATGGCGGCGGCGGCGGCAGCCTTTGCCGGGCTGGACGCCGCCGAGATTCGAGCCGGGTTGGAGACATTTGATGGCGTGGCCCGTCGCCAGGAACTGCGCGGCGAAGTCAATGGCATCCGCGTGATAGACGACTTCGCCCATCACCCCACCGCAATCCGGTTGGCGGTGCAAAGCCTGCGCCAACGCTTCCCGGGAGCCCGGCTGTGGGTGCTGTTCGAGCCGCGAAGCAACACGACCCGCCGCGCAATATTCCAACACGAATTGGCCGAGGCCCTCGCCACCGCCGACTTCGCTATTGTCTCCGCCATCCCCGACCTGCACAAAATCCCCGCTCACGACCGCCTCGATCCTATCAAGCTCGCCGCCGATATCACCACCCACGGCGGCCATGGATGGCACCTAACCGATATTAATCAAATCTTGCAACAAGTAACCACCTCGGTCCGCCCCGGCGACGTCATTGCGGTGCTCTCCAATGGCGGCTTCGGCGGCATCCATCAGAAACTCCTCACCGCACTCGAACCCGCGTGAGTCAACTCATCGATGCCGACGGTGATGCTCGACATTTAGCCATTGCAACTTATTGGAATTGCGATGTTTTAGCCACATGGAACTCTCGGCACCTTGCAAATGCCAATAAGACGGGCATATTCGCCGCGTCAATGATTTACTCGGGTACACCACTCCGCAACTTATCACTCCACTTGAACTCTTGGAGGTAGATCCATGAATCCTATAGCACCAGTAGAACAAACCAATCCGCGTGACGACGGACTCGAATGGTTGCGCGAAATGCAGCGCGAGATTTCCAGTGAATTTGGTCACGATGAGTCCAAGATCGGGGCCGCGATCCGTAAGCGGGAAATTCAGGTAAAACATCGTCTTGTGCGGTGCCAACCCCGGTTGGTTCCAATGTTAAAAATGAGTGCCCAGGACTAACCCTCCCCGATGTCCTCCAGCCACTCTACCCCCCCGCCGCCGGCCGATGACCGCGAACGCCGCGCTCTGCGACGGTCCTTGCTGCACATGACTCCGTCGGCACCGGCCTCCTCCCTGCCAACAATAGAGCCGCGCCCGTGCTGTGAATCGCCGCCGACGGCCGCCAGCGCGTGTTGCTGCGGACCAAAGGCTCCGGCGGGCGGAGCATGCTGCGGCGGCAACGGGGTACAGCGGCGGCCCGACTGGCTACTGTGGGGATCTGGCGCATTTTTCTTGCTGGGACTGGCCGGGCATTTTCTAACATCGTCGCCGGAGTGGTTACACATTTTTGGGCACACCTGTTATGAGATGCTGGTGCGGACGTGGTGGAGCCTGGGGCTGGGGATTTTGGCGGTGGCAGTCATCGGGCGGGTGCCTAGCGAACTAGTGGCGGCGCTGCTCGGGCGCAGCGGCAGCTTCAATGGTCTGCTGCGGGCAGTGGCCGCCGGGGTGGCTCTAGACCTGTGCAATCATGGGATATTAATGGTGGGCATGAGTTTGTACAAACGCGGGGCATCACTGGGCCAGACGGTCGCCTTTCTGATAGCCAGCCCGTGGAATTCCCTATCACTCACACTGATATTGGCCTCGCTGATTGGCTGGGGGTGGATGGGCTTGTTCATCGTGCTATCGATGGGGGTGGCCCTCATCACCGGTTGGATCACCGAACGATTGGTGACGGCCGGCCAACTCCCCGCCAACCCCAACGCAGTGATGCTGCCCGCCGGTTACCGCAAAGGACCCGCTTTGCGCGGCGTTTTGCACTCGTTGAAACCTAGCTTGGAAAATTATTCACGCCTGGCCATGGAAGGCTTGGGTGGCTCGCGGATGGTGCTGCGCTGGATCTTGTTTGGCTTCGTTCTAACGGGATTGCTGCGGGCCTTTGTGCCGGAGACATTTTTCCAGCATGCGTTTGGGCCGACCCTTGGCGGGATGTTCCTGACGCTGGTGGCCACCACTTTATTAGAAGTATGTTCGGAAGGTTCCTCGCCCATAGCGGCGGATTTGCTGACCCGGGCGCACGCACCGGGCAATGCCTTTGTATTTTTGATGGCAGGTGCTGCTACCGATTACACCGAGTTGTTGAGCCTGCGCGCCACCACCCTATCGTGGAAAGCGAGCCTGGCGTTGCCGCTCATTTCCACGCCGCAGGTATTGCTCATTGGCGGGTTGATCAATCACTACAACTCTTGAGATTTCACGTTTCGGCCTTGCGTCCGGAGCGTTTCCCCCGAATCCTCGGTTTAGACCCATTATGTCCGACTCCCCACCCCCATCTCGCGCCGCCGCGTTCCTGAAAAAATTCACCGTACTGCGCAGTGCGCCGCGCGAGTTGTGGATCATCTACGGTGCGTATGTCTTGGAAAACCTCGCCTACAAGTGTGGTGCCGCCGGCGTGCTCACGCTCTGGCTTTCCTATGATCTGGGGTTCACCGATGTGAAAGCCGGTACTTGGATCGCCACTTGGTCGGCTATCATGACGCTCATCACCGTGCTGGTCGGCTCGCTAACCGATGCCATCGGCATCCGCCGCACATTTCTACTGGGTTTCACCATTTCCCTAATTGCTCGCTGCGTGATGGTGCTCACGGTTAACCGCTGGCTGGTATTGCCGTTCGGCCTCTATCTGCAAGCCGTCGGTATCGCATTGATGGTGCCGGTGATGATCGCCGCAGTGAAGAAATTTTCCAATGCGGCGCAGCGCTCGGTGGCGTTTTCGCTATACTATGCTCTAATGAATTTGGGGTTTGCCTGCGGGGATGGTATCTTTGACCGCGTGCGCGGCACCGAACGTCCCGGCACTTGGGTGGCTTCCCTGTTCGGGCGCACTTTCGGGTCGATCGATTTCTCGTGGCTGCCGCTCGGACTCGGTGAGCACGGCCACTGGACATTGCCGTTGCTCGGCATGGAGTTGAGTTCCTATCGCGCGTTGATTTTCCTCGGTGCGATGTTCACGGTGCCGGGGTTTCTGCTGGTTTGGTTCTTCCTGCGCGACGGCGTCGAGATGACCGAGGCCGGCGTGACTATCACTCCTCGCAAATTATCCGATCGGCAAGGCACGTCATGGGCCGTGTCCCTGTGGGCTAGTTGCAAGGAAACCGCAGTGAAAACCGTCTCTATCTTCGCCGGGCTGTGGCGCCAACCCGCGTTCTATCGCTTTCTCATCTTCATGACCTTGGTGGTCGGCGTGCGCATGATTTTCTTCCAATTGACCTATCTATTTCCCAAGTACGGTATCCGCGAACTGGGGCCCGGTGCGCCTTTTGCGCACATTAGCGGCATGCTCAACTCGGTGCTCATCTTGGTATTGGTGCCCATTTGCGGTGTGCTCACACAAAAGGTCACAGCCTATCGGATGGTCACCGTTGGCAGCCTGATCTCTGCCTTGTCCGTATTTTTCATTGCATTGCCACCACGGTGGTTCCAAGCACTGGCCGACGGCTGGCTCGGTGATATCATCGTCCACCAATGGCTCGGGGTCGCTGGTGCTGTCAACCCACTCTATATCTCAATTTTCCTGTTCATCGTCTTCCTATCCATCGGCGAGGCGCTATGGTCGCCTCGCTTATATGAATACTCCGCAGCTATCGCACCGCACGGCCAAGAGGCGTCCTATATGTCACTGTCGATGTTGCCATACTTCGGTGCCAAGCTCGTGGCCGGGGCCCTATCCGGTTGGCTGTTGCAAGAATTCTGCCCGGAAACCGGCCCACGGCATTCGGAAATCATGTGGATGGTTGTCGGTGGCATGGCGCTCATCACTCCGGTGGGAGCATTTGTCTTCCGCAAGCATATCCAGGTGCACGAGGACGGGCGCGGGGAGGTGGCGTGACGATGCACCAGGGGGGACTGTACTTAAAATGAGGGCGTCGCTGAGGGAAGACTTAGGGGAACCGAAACAACTCAGCGATTTGCTCTGCTATCTGTAATGACAACCCGCAGGCCGACCGTCATGAGGCGATAGTCTGGCGGATAACTGAAGCGATAGGCAGCCCGGCAAACATCGGGCTCACTGCTCCACGAACCGCCACGCAACACTCGCTCCGCGGCCTCAGCCGGACCCACTGGATCGGTGACGGCATCACGGTCGTATGGACCAAGGCCGTCCTGGCACCATTGCCAAACGTTTCCGTGCATGTCGTACAGACCCCACGCATTGGCGGGCTTTTGGCCGACTGCGTGGGGCTTGTCACCGCTGTTAGGCGCGCACCAGGCGACGCGTGTTAGGTCGGCATTGTCTTGTCCTGACCAGAAGCGGGTTTGGCTGCCTGCCCGGCATGCGTACTCCCATTGTGCTTCGGTGGGCAACGCGGCTGTTATGTGTAGGGGCGCGAGGAGTTGGCTGAGCTTATCGGTGAATTTTTGGCAATCGTCCCAGCTGACCTGGTCCACCGGTAAAGTAGCGGCTTTGACATGAGACGGGTTGTCGCCCATCAATTGTTGCCATTGTTGTTGGGTGACCGGAAATTTGCCCATCCAGAAACCTTGAGTCAGGGTAACTTGATGGCGGCGGCCTTCGTTAATAAAGCGGCCATCCTCACCGAACGGACTGCCTATGAGGAATTTACCAGCCGGGATCCAGACCAACTCGAGTTCGACGCCATGGCCCAAGGGCAATGTCCGCGGCGTGCCGACTTGGATCATGGCCGTGGGGGCATCTACGGATTGGGCGCAGCCGCCCGGAACCATTGCGAGCCAAGCTAATACGGTGATCTGGCGCCACCAAGATCGGGCGGCAAGCATGATACTTGAAAGGGAGAATAACCCCACGGATTGCATTAGAGTTGGCGGATAGCGAGCATGATGCGTTTAGCCAGCAAATCATAACCATCGCCGACGGCGGCTTGCTTTAACTCCGCCGGAGTAAGGCGAATAGCCGGGCCGATGGTCAGAGTGATGCGCGATGGGCGCAAAAACGTGACCCCGCGCGGCAGTGCTTCGAAGGCACCGCGGATGCGCACCGGCTGGATGAGAGCGCCGGATTTAGCGGCGACGAAACCCACGCCTGGAGCGGCATCGGCGATAGAACCATCCATGGAGCGGGAACCTTCCGGGAAGATGGCGACTCGCTCACCGGCCTTGAGCAAGCGAATGATATGTTTGAGGCCGGCCAAGTCTGGCTTTTGTTGATCCAACGGGAAGGCACCCCACTGGCGATAGAGCCAATTGCAGAAGCCGCGGAAGAGTGTTTTACGGGCGAGGAAAAACATGGGGGTATCATATAGATTGGCCAACAGCGGCGGATCCATATAACTTTGATGATTGGAGGCAACTAACACAGCTCCCTCAGTGATCAGATGCTCGCGCCCCTCAATGCGCAAACCGTAAAATGCCCGGAACGCCGAACCAAGAGTCACCCAGCCTAACCAGTAAATAAATGTCATTGGGGGGAGCCGCTGCGCGGCAAGTTGTTATAGGTTATTGGTTATTAGCATAACCCCAGCGGCAATCCCTGCTGTTTGAGGATGGCAAGGGCGGCGAGGACGCTATTTTCGATAGAGTGGTTAGAATTATCGAGGATAGCGGCCCCTGGGGCGATCATCAACGGGGCGGTGGCGCGCTTGGTATCGGCGGCATCGCGCTGGGCGACTGAGTCAATTTCGCCCATATCATTGCGGCGCGCGGCGCGAACCTGTGGGTCGGCGTGGACGTAAATTTTATATGGGGTATCAGGGAAGACGACGGAGCCGATATCGCGGCCTTCCATGACGATATTGGTGCGGGTGAGGTAGTTGCGCTGGAGGGCGACGAGTTTATCGCGCACTTGAGGGATAGCGGCGATGGCGGAGACATTGGAGTTAACCGACTCGCAGCGCAACGCGTCGCCGGGGTCGCAGCCGTTGACGGTGATGGTGGAGCTTAAGCCGTCGTCGCCGCACTGGATATCGAGTCTATCAAGCAAGGCGATCACGGCTGGAGGGTCGAGGGGGTTTATATTGTGCTGGAGCACTTGCCAAGTGACGGCGCGGTACATGGCACCGGAGTTGACCATGACCAAGCCGAGGCGGATAGCGAGTTGGTGGGCGAGAGTACTTTTGCCGGAGGCGGCCGGACCGTCGATAGCGATGGCGAAATGGGGAGAGGATATCACAGGTAGGAACGGGTGGGCAGGATAAAGGCGTCGGGGGTGGATTGCTGCTCTAAAATAGCTTGCAGGTGATGAGCGAAGCCAGGGTATGAGGTATTTACGCAGTCGGTGTTGCGGATGCGTGTCTCGCCCGTGGCAAACAACCCAGCGATGGCAAATGCCATGGCGATGCGGTGGTCTCCGTAGCTATCAAGTTCGGCGGCATGCAGCGGATGGCCGCCGACGATTTCCATGCCGTCATCAAACTCTAACACTTCCGCACCCATGGCACGGAGGTTATTGACGACGGTGGAGATGCGGTCAGTTTCCTTGACGCGCAATTCACGGGCATTGCGGATGACCGTGCGACCAGTGGCCAAGGCGGCAGCCACGGCGAGCACTGGAATTTCATCGATGAGGTTGGGAATTTCCTCGGCCAGAATGGTGGTGCCGATGAGCGGCGCACCGTGAATTTCGATGTTGCCGATGGGCTCGCCAGTGGAATGGTGGAGAGTGTCGATCATGTGTGCGCCCATCCGTCCGAGCACCTTGAGAATGGCGGTGCGGGTCGGGTTGAGGCCGACGTTTTTGAGCAACAGGCGTGAACCAGGCAGGGCGGCGGCTGCGACTAACCAGAACGCCGCGCTAGATATATCACCCGGCACGCTAAACTCGCAAGCCTGGGGGATTTGGCCGCCGTCGATAGAGATAGCGAGGCCAAGTTGCCGGGTAGTGATGCCGAAGGCCGCCAGCATGCGCTCGGTGTGATCGCGCGTCTCCGCCGGCTGAATCACTGTGGTCGTGCCATTGGTAAACAACCCGGCAAGCAGCACCGCGCTTTTTACCTGGGCACTGGCCACCGGCATTTGATAGGTAATAGGTGTCAATGCGGTGCCGTGGATAAGCAACGGTGCGCAACCGGGTGTGGTGCCGCGGGTTTCGATGTGGGCACCCATTTGGCCTAGCGGGGTGGTGATGCGGGCCATTGGGCGGGACGAGAGCGAGGCGTCGCCGAAGAGTTCGGAAGTGAATTGTTGCCCTGCTAACAACCCAGCCAGCAAGCGCATGCCAGTGCCGGAGTTACCACAATCAATAGGCGCGGCCGGAGCGCTCAAGTGCATGGCCTGGCCGTGGATGACCAGGTGGGTGGGGCCGTAGCCGGTGAGTTCCGCGAGCACCTCGTAGCGGGCACCGAGCGCCTGCATGGCGTTGAGGGTATTGAGGCAATCCTCGCTAGGCAGGAAATTGCGGATCGTGCAAAGTCCGTTAGCCAGGCCGCTAAAAATGGCGGCGCGGTGGGAGATGCTCTTATCCCCCGGCACACTGAATTCGGCATGGAGCGAGGCGATGGCGGTGACGCGGAGTTCTGACATGGGAAACACGGGCGGGGTGGCGTTATATCGGTGGGGTGAGCCTGTCGCGCAGCTTCTTCGCTGCGGCCAACCAGCACCAAGCCGACTCTTGGTCGCCGGACTCCAACATGGCCAGCAGGGCGCTTAGGTCGCTCAGTGATTCGCGCAGAGGACCGACGATGGCCTGGCGGTTTTCGATGAGAATTTCCGCCCACATTTCCGGGTTGCCGGAGGCGACGCGGGTGGTGTCGCGCAGGCCGCCGCCGCCGAATCGGCCCAGAAGTGGGTCGTCCAGGCAGACCCTTGCGCCAACGGCGGCGAGTATATGTGGGAGGTGGCTGATGCGGGCGACCAAGGCATCATGGGCGGCGGCGCTCAACCATGTGGTATGGCAACCGATCGCTTGCCAGAAGTGGTCCAGCGCGGCTGTTAGTGTGGCCGGGGCATCGGCGTCATTGGTGAGTAAGCAGGCAGCGCCATCGAACAAGCTGGCGGCGGCGGCGGCGATGCCGACGCGCTCGGAGCCGGCCATTGGGTGGCTGCCGATGAAGTTCACTGTGGTGTTAGCCAACAACGGAGCGAGCGTCTGATGCGGTGTTTGTTTGACACTACCCACATCGGTGATGAGGCAATGCTCCGGCAGACCCGCCGCCAGCGCGTCGCTGACCAATTGCGGCATACTTCCCACCGGTACGGCTAGAATGACCAGGCTGGCACCGGCGAGGGCCTCAGCCAGATTATTGGTGGCGTGGGTGATGCCACGGTGATTAGCCTCGGCGAGTGTTTGGTCGCGGCGTGCCCACAGCCGGACTTGCGGTGGCCGCTCTAATGCATCAAGCGCCAAGGCCAGCGAACCGCCTAGCAGCCCGCCACCGAGAATCGCTATCTGGGGAAATGTATCTGTCATCAGAAAATATATATACCAACTAGCTAATTGTGACCGCTGGTCGCGGCGCTCATTGCTGAAGGTGCTTCATCCCTCAGGGGACGCGAAAATACTTTTTATTAGAATCCGGGGACGCTGGGTCCGGCACCACCGTACCGCTGGGGATGCCGCGCACCAAGATGAGTTTCTGGTTATTCGAGGGGCTCAGGACATAGCCAGCTTTGCCGGGCGCCGGATGGGCCACGGGCCACTCCGCGTTAACGACCGCAGGTGCCTTTTCCTTGGCTGGAGGGGTTTCCTGACGGGGGTCCGAACGGGTTTGCGGACTATTTTCCGTTCGGGTTGGCGGCGTGATGGCGGGTGGGGTGGCCGTCGCTGGGCGAGGCCGAGTTCCTCCCGATGCGGCGGGTTTTTCCGGAGCAACCGGGAGTATTACCTTGGAGCTGGGCGGGGTGACTTGCAGGGGAACTTGTCGGACGGGGGCTGGCTTATGGATAGGGCGTGGTGGCGGGCGACGCCGTGGATTTTCCTGATACGGGTAGCAAGATACCAGTAAGCCACAGCCGATCGTGGCAAGGCAATGGGACATCCGCAGGATCATGCGGCGACGGTGAGGACGGGCCATGCGGAGGAGGTGGCGCATCCGCTACTCACGGTACGAAAAAGCGCTTTTTCTCCGACGGTTGGTAGGTCGGATCGCTCACCAAGGTGCGGCTGGGAATGAGCGTACCATCCTCATTGCGGATGCTCACCGGTTTATTGTTGTATGGGCTCAGAACCACGCCTTCCTGGCCGGGAACCTTCTTAGCTGTGGGGTAATCGAAACGCTTGGGCTCGGGGAGCTTGGGGGGCTCAGGCGGGCTGGCAGGATGCCCCTTCGGCGGCTCCGGAGTGGGTTGCTCGACCTGCGTCTGCATCTGTTTCTCTTCCTCCGCACGCCTATCCTCCTCTTGCTGCGCCTGTTGCTTCGCCTGCTCAACTTGCGCCGCTCTCGTCTTGGTTGGCTTGGTGCCGGCTCTCGTCGTCCGGCTCGTATGCTCCGGGTAGGGGGAACACGATACCAATAATACGCTGGCGATTGCTACTAAACCGAGGAAAAGGCGGGGAATCATGACGAGTTTGGGGGGAAACTGTGGAATAATGAACGAAAATTTGCTTCTGACCGTGGCCGAAAACCGCCACCACTCTAGGCCCACCCACCCTGCCGTCAAGCCGGTATTGCAAATTTTTCCAGGTCACCTCAGGGCAAGGATTTGCGCCATGCGAGCACGAGTGACTGGAGTTGATTGGCCACATCAGGCAGGGAGGCGGCGAGGTCTATATTTTCGTTAGGATCGGTGGCGAGGTCGTAGAGTTCGGTGCCGGAGGCATCGGCGTTGACGAGTAATTTCCATTTACCGGAGCGGATTGCCAGATTGGGGCTGCGAGCGCCGGGTTCGCGCGGAAACAGGTAATCGGCCTGGCGTCCGTATTCCCACAGCAATGGTTTGCCGCGTAGGAGCGGAGTGCCCAGGAAGGCGCTGCTGGCGTCTATCCCGTCAATGGTGAGTTGCTGTGGCAGAGGAATACCGGCCAGAGCGCAGAGAGTCGGATAGAGGTCGATGGAAGCCAGCACGGTGGTGGCGTCCGTCTTGCCGGCCGGCACGTGGCCCGGCCAGCGCACCAGGAATGGCTCGCGCACGCCGCCTTCGTACAGGCTCCACTTCATGCCGCGCAGACCGCCGCCGCGTTGGCGCTCGAATGACGGCTCGGGGCCGTTATCGCTGGCGAAAATGACTATCGTGGTTTGTTCGAGGCCTAGGTTTGCGAGAAAATCGAGGATGCGGCCGATTTCGCGGTCATAGCGTCGCAACACGCCATTAAACTTATGATGTTTCACTGGGGTGGCGGCGACAAATGGCAACTCCTCGGGGTCGGGGTCATGAGGGGTATGGACATCTTGGGGCCAGAGTTCGACAAAGAACGGCCCCGTCTTGTGCCGCTGCATAAAGTCCATCGCCTTGTCCGCCCAAAAACCCGTGAACTCATAGCGGGCGAGCATCTTGCCCTCCACCCTCTCGGGGGTGGCCGACCCGTAACTATCGATGCGCGGTCCGCAGCCTTCGGTATTCACGTGATGTTCGTCAAACCCGTACTCCTTGGGCCAAGGGGCATCCTGCACGTCGCGCCCCCCGCCCATGTGCCATTTGCCAAAATGCGCGGTGGCATAGCCTGCCGACTGCAAGCTACGGGCCAGCGTGGGTGCTTTCGGGTCGAGCCAATCCGCGCACTCATGGGCCTTATTGCCGGCGCGGCTGTGGAGGTAGTCATTTATCTTCCAGCGCGCGGGAAAACACCCGGTCGAGTATGCCACTCGCGAGGGCGAGCAAATCGGCGAGGCCACATAAAATTGGCTGAAACGCGTGCCTTGCTTAGCCAGTCGGTCGATATTCGGTGTGGCCATCTCCTTATTGCCAAAACAACCCGGATCCCCCCAGCCCATGTCGTCAGATAAAATTACAAGAATGTTCGGTTTGGGAACCGGAGCAGGTATCGCCGCCGCACCAGCGCAAACGTCGGCCATCGGGGTAAGTACCCATAACATCAGCAGTGGCAGGCATTTCATGTGCGTCTTGATACGTGGGATGTCCGTTCATTCCTAGCACAAAATCCGATCACTAGCATCGCGATGGAGTATCGCGATGGAGTATCGCGATGGAGTATCGCGATGGAGTATCGCGATGGAGCGCTGGCTTCAGCCGGCGCGTATGGTTAGTTCAAGCCGCCGTTCCGTACCCCTCCCGAGCAACCTGAAGATTTACCGCAGAGGCCGCAAAGGAGAATGGGTGACAGTAGAAGACGCAAGATAAGAGAGCGCCTTATTTCTACATCTGCTCTTCTCTTGAGTCTTGCCGTCTTGAGTCTTCTTAGTGCCTTTGCGGTAAGCATTTGGCAGTTACTCAACGTTCCACAATGTATCCAGAAATGGGTGCCGTAAAAAAAGAGTTGGCGATTGAAGACTGATCAGTCTTGTCTAACATTCATATTTGATGCGCATGCCAGTCGCGGGTCGAGCCGGAAGCGGCGCTGTTTGGCAACGTGCACATCCCGCCACGCCGGATGCAACGGGTTGAGTAGATAATTAGTTTCCTCAGGAACGAGCATCGAAGGCACGGCGAGTGCGGCCTTGGCTGCGGCCAGCGGGTGGCGCAACCAGTTGGCCCCGAAATCCTGTGACGCCGTTCCAGCCGGATGCTCATCCCAGGTGGGCGGGGGGCGCAAACTTGTCTCTATCAACTCGTTCGGCAGTTTGATTTCCAGCAACAGGTACTCGACGTGCAGCAATTCCGGGCTGGCGTGGACGAGCAATTCCAAAACTGCCAGCGCACGACTGCCGGCGGTATAGACGCACCCGATGCCCGGTGGATTCCAGCGCCCGCCATAGCGTCGCGCCCCTTCGCCAGAGAGTGCGCTCGCGGCGAACTGCGGCTTAATTATGCGATAGACCCACATACCGCACGGAGAATTAGGAAAACACCCCGTGCTCAAGCCGGCCCAATAAAAACTCCACCTCCCGCGCCCCAATCCCGGTGTCTGCAAATCCCAGCGGGCTTTCACCGGCAAGGGCAAGGGCCGGCCGCCTGAGCCACGAGCGGGCGGACTCCTCCGACTCAAACACCTCGGTGGCGCGCGCCATCAAGCGGGCCACCCGGATCAGGCGCTCGCTTTCGGAGGCATCCAGCTGGCCGGACTTTTTGCGCCGGTGCAGCGTGGCGCGGGAAAGGCCGAGCCAGCTGGCCAATTCATCTTCGGTGCTCGCCATCCAACTTGCCAGGGATGTGAACTCCCCGATGGCCAGCCCATGACGGATTTTGGCGATCACCGCGTTGGGCGAGGCTTCCAGCACAGTGTCTTCCCGCACCATTACCCCGGTGTTGCGGCGGCCGGCGAGCCTCTCCCGCAGGCCTGTAATATAGCTGGCTCCATCCATCGGGTGCTTCATATGGTAATATATTACCCTCCATTTGAAAGATTCACAAGTTATTTTTAGCGATCCATCGACATTTTTCCACCGACGACATCGGCAATTGACGGTCATTCTGTGGCGGCCAACTCCCACACCGGTGACCACACCGGTGACAGATAAAAAGTAGAGAACCGTGGAATTAGGCATAATTCCGTATAGTTTGATGAAGCTGGGCGAAGAAATGGGCGAAGAAGTTGCCGCCGCCGGGGTCCTCTGCTACCCTCGGCGCACCGAACATGCCAGACGCGACCATCCACACCGCCGGACCGATTCTAGAACAGCTAGGAGCCGTGCTTTATCGTGCTGAATTGCCAAATGGCAAGCGCGTCCTGGCGCATTTATCGAAGCGGTTGGCGGATGCGGGAGCGGTGTTTGAGCCAGGCCAGCGGGTGGTGATGGAACTCACCCCCTACGATTTCGAGCAAGCTCGCATCCTCGGCCAAGCAGACACTTAACCCACGGGGTTTTTGTGTCTTGCCTCCTATCCCGACTCGCCGTATTCCCACCCCGCCCTGCGCCCCCCCATTCCCCTCTGCCTCTCAACTCACAACTCTCAGCTTTTCTCCCCTCCCCATGACCCACCACCTCGAAGCCATTGCCCGCGAAACCGGCATCGCCCTATCCTCCGTCACCACCACCGCCAAGCTATTGGCCGAAGGGGCCACCGTGCCATTCCTTTCACGCTACCGGAAGGAGCAAACCGGTTCGCTCGACGAAGTGCAAATCACCACCATCCGCGACCGCATGCTCCAACTTGCGGAATTGGACACCCGCCGCATCGCCATCCTCAAATCCCTCGAGGAACGCTCGTTGCTCACCCCGGAACTCAAGAAAAAGCTCGACGCCGCCACTACCCTCACAGTCCTTGAGGACATTTTCGCGCCGTTCCGCCCGAAACGCCAGACCCGCGCCACCAAAGCGATCGAACGCGGCCTCACCCCGCTCGCCGATTGGTTGCTGGAAAACCAGTCAGCCGATCCCGCCGACGAGGCGGCCAAGTTTATCGATCTGGAAAAGGACGTGGCCAGCGCCGCCGACGCCCTCGCCGGTGCCCGCGACATCCTCGCCGAACGCGTCGCCGACGACGCCACGCTGCGTGGCCGCGTGCGTAAAATTTATGAGGAAGAGGCCACGGTATCGTCCAAGATCATGTATGGCAAGGAGGAGGAAGCCGATGCGCAGAAATTCCGCGACTACTTCGAGTGGACAGAACCGTTCAAGTCCATCCCGTCCCACCGCATGCTCGCGATCCGCCGTGGCGAAAAAGAAGGTTTCCTACTCATGCGAGTGGAAGTTCCGCTAGACCGGTTGACCCCGCAAGCCCTGCCCGATTGGGTCACATCCTCCGGCCCAGCCAGCCAACACGTTGCCCAAGCCGTGGAAGATGGGTGCAAGCGCCTGCTCATGCCATCGATGGAAACCGAGGCACGACTGTTAGCCAAGAAACGCGCCGACGTCACCGCCATCACTGTTTTCACCGACAACTTGCGCGAGTTGCTGCTAGCCTCCCCGCTCGGGGAAAAACGCCTCCTCGCCATCGACCCCGGCTTCCGCACCGGTTGCAAAACTGTCGTCCTAGACCGCTCCGGCAAACTCCTCCACCACACGGTACTCCACGCCACCGCCGGATCTAATAACCAACTCTACGAGGCAGCCGTCGAGGTCACCACCTTGGTCAAAAAATTTCAGATAGAGGCCATAGCCATCGGCAACGGAACTGGCTCGCGGGAAACGGAGGCCTTCATCAAAAAACTCAAACTCCCCTCCTCCATCCCGTTGGTTATGGTCAATGAAAGCGGTGCTTCCATCTACTCAGCTTCCGATGTTGCCCGCGAGGAATTTCCTAACGAAGACGTCACCGTCCGCGGCGCGGTAAGCATCGGCCGCCGCCTGATGGACCCGCTTGCCGAACTCGTCAAGCTCGACCCCAAGGTCATCGGCGTCGGCCAATACCAACATGACGTCGATCAGCGCGCGCTCAAAACGTCGCTCGACGACACCGTCATGTCCTGTGTCAATGGCGTGGGCGTGGAGGTCAACACCGCCTCCAAACAACTCCTCTCCTATGTCTCTGGCCTCAATGCCAGCCTCGCCGAAAATATCGTCGCCTGGCGCAATGAGCACGGTGCCTTCAGCTCCCGCGCCCAACTCAAGCAAGTCCCGCGCCTTGGCGACAAGGCGTTCGAGCAAGCCGCCGGCTTCCTGCGCATCCGCGGTGCTGCCTATCCGCTGGACTCATCCGCAGTCCACCCCGAGCGCTATCCACTCGTCGAACAAATGAGTGCCGACTTAGGCTGCAGTGTCCAAGATTTGCTAGTAAAAGAGGATCTGCGCAAGAAACTTGACCTAACCCAGTACGTATCCGCCGACGTCGGTCTGCCGACCCTCAAGGACATTGTGGCGGAATTGGCCAAGCCCGGCCGCGACCCGCGCAAACAATTCGAGTTGTTCTCATTCCAAGATGGCGTTGATAAAGCCAGCGACCTGCAAGTGGGCATGAAACTCCCCGGCATCGTCACCAACGTCACCGCCTTTGGCGCCTTCGTGGATGTCGGCGTCCATCAGGACGGCCTCGTCCACGTCAGCCAACTCGCCGATCACTTCATCCGCGACGCCGCGGAAGTCGTCAAAGTCGGCCAACGCGTCCACGTGACTGTCGTCGAGGTGGATCTCAAGCGCAACCGCATCGCCCTTTCGATGAAGGCCAAGCCCGATCTGGAAAACCGCCGCTGCGCCCCCGGCGACCGCTCGCCCCAGTCGAACCGCCCGCCGTTGCGAGACGCCCGAGGTGCCGCAGCGCCGACGAACGATTGGTTTTCCCAGGCCCTCGAAAAGGGCAAGAAGAAATAACCCTTCTGACTCACCTGTGATGGCAAAGTGTCCTAACGCATGGCTTGCCGGGCCGCTTGTCGTTGCGGGTGTTCGAAGGCGTCGGCGAATTGTTCGAGTTCCCGATGGG
>JBAXOP010000058.1:0-21942 GCA_037133195.1 Verrucomicrobiota bacterium
CTATCCTGAGAAATGGCTGTAATAATGTTACCATGCGAGGACTGACCCCACCGATCGCCTGCCTAACGGAAATATGCTGGTTTGCGCCGGAGTCACTGGCAATTTGTTTGAAATCACCCCCGCCGGAGAAACCGTCTGGCAATACGTCAACCCGATGGTGCGCGGCGGCATCCTCGCGCAAGGCGAAAACCCGGGAAAGGACATGCGCGGTCATCTCTGGAACGCTGTCTTCAAGGTCCACCGCTACTCACCAGACTTCCCCGGCTTGAAAGGCCAGGATCTAACACCCAAAGGCGTCATCGAACTCCCCGCCTCTCAAAAGGGCAAGACCGGCATGGACAACATGATCGAGCAACCCCGCGGCAAACGCCCGCCCGCAAGGAGCGTGGGCATCCCGCCCACGAGACCATGAAACGCCAGGGAAATTCCTTGAATGCCTCTCCGGACTGCGTTTAAACGTGCCCCGCGAGACCCCCGCCATGGCCAAGCCGAAGAAGAAACTCACCGCCGCCCAGCGCGCCGCCAAAAAGCAGCGCAAGAAGGACTCTATGTTCGTTTTCATGAACGGCAAACAAGTCCGCGTCCGCCGCCCGCCCACCATCGACGGTATCGACGCCGAAGAATTTATCCGCCAAAATGCCGACCCGATCTGGCTCCACCAGCAGGGAGAATACGGAATCGTGCACGAGCGTGGGGTTGAGTAACGGAAAACCCTGGCTACACAGCCCACGCCGGACAATCGGGAACCCTGCCTTATGGATGACTCTGACGATCTCCCATTCTGATATCCGTAATCAAATAGAGGTGGGCGTCTCGCCCACATTTACAACCTTGACGCCACGGTCAACGGCCTCGATACCCTCGGCCTGCTCAAGTCCGCCCCGCAAGGTGGCTGCGGCGTCCCCGCCGCAGGCCGTGATGGCGGCGTCTCGCCGCCAGTCCTGTCTCGCAGCAGCCAGCGCCTCGCGTTCGCCCTTTTTCGCACGACACTTGGCAAGTGTCGTTCCGCAGGCCGTGATGGCGGCGTCTCGCCGCCAGTCTTCCCCCGCAAGTTGACGATTTCCCGCCTCATCCGTAATTATCCCGCCGCTCTCTAAAATTGACAAATGCCAGAAAACCAGGAAACTTCCCGCATGAAAACGACTTTCGACTTGCCGCCCGACCTCGTTCGCGATGTGAAGTTGCGGGCCGTGCATGAGGGGCGCAAGCTCAAGGACGTGGTGGCTGAGGTGCTGAAACGCGGACTCAGTTCCGAAACGACAAGCCGCACGGCTCCCACAGCGATGAAGGGCGCGATCAAGCTCCCGTTGTTCCCATCGCCCAAGACCGCTCCCGCCTCGCGGATGAGCACGGAGGAACTTCTCGGGCTCGAGCAGGAAACCCTCAGCCAGGAGGATCACCAGCGCCTTGGTCTCTCTGTATGATGCCAATCTCTGGGTGGCACTCGCCTTTGCCGCCCACCCGCACCACGGAATTGCCTCGCGGCACTTCAAGGCTCGCGACTCCGCTCAACCCGCCGCTTTTTGCCGGGTGACCCAACAGGCATTTCTCCGCCTCGCCAGCAGCCCCCTCATTCAGCGGACTTACGCCAGCCTGCCTATCACCAACGCCACGGCATGGTCCAAATGCCAGGACCTGCTCGCCCTTCCTCAAATCCTCTGGCTCGATGAACCGGTGGGCTTCGAGGCCCTCTGGCAACGCCTCGCCGCCATCCCCTCCGCCTCTCCCAAAGTCTGGATGGACGCCTATCTCGCCGCCTTCGCCATCCGCCATGACGTCGAGTTCGTGACGCTGGACCGCGACTTCAAGAAATTCGAAAAGGACGGGTTGAACCTCCGGCTATTGGGCTGCTGAAACAGCCCCTCAAGGAGGCTGCGGCGTCTCGCCGCCAAGCTGGGAATGAAGGGCCGCCCGATACTGTCAATTTAGCAGGAGGATAGGCATCCTGCCTGTCTTGGACGACGGGCTTCCAGCCTGTAGCACGCTCAATTTTTTCCCATATTCTACAAGGGATTGCGGTTTTAGATCCGATGGAAATCCGATGAAACCGAGCCGCCGGATCGCGACGCACGGGAAGATCTTCGACAGCAAGTGCCCACTTTAAGAGGCAACGCCGGTCACCTTGATGACCGGCAACGCTTTCCAGATGACAACGGCCTTGATCCGCCTGCCGATCGCTTCTACCTGGGTTTGCTGGATGTTCAACCGCCTATCGCGGGGTTCTAATTTTCGTTGGACCTTGCAAAGCCCACTACTGTTCCGGGGACCCGACTGCGCATCAATGCGCAAATCCTCCGCACATCAGATTTATGCATGGTCATCCGATGAAAATAAACGCCATAAACCCCGATAAGGGGGAGGGCTACGTATTATCCGTTCCCTTTCTCCACCGGGTCGTCAAACCGCCCCGGCAAACATGAGAATCGAAAGCCAGACTGCCATGAAACTCGCCCTGAACATTCGTCCCATAGGAATTGCCATGAATCGTCTTGCCCTTGCCCTGGTGGCGGGCGCAGGGTTGTTAGCTGGAAGCGCCGCTGCCGCGACCACCACTATGACCTATGATCTCGGGGCCCCCGGCGACGGCACCGTGTTGGCCGGTGGCGCGGCCGTCCCGTGGATCGCCCAGGGCGCCCTGCCCGCCGGTTCGATCCTGCGGGAGGTTTCCATCGACGCGACCCTTGAGGTCAACTCCGGCGGCTCCTGGGCGTCCGATCTCAACGTGCTGGTTGACGGCCTCCTGCAAATCGGCAGTGACGGCGGTTCGCCCGACTGGGCCAACGGCCAGAACGAGGCGGTCGGCTCCACGGTGATCGACACGAAAACCGCCGGCGTGGATTTCCCGGCCACCATTGATCTCCACACCGCCGGGGTGTTTCTCAAAAACACCTGGAGCGATGCCACCTGGACCGGCACGGTCACCATCAAATATGACACCCCTGATGTGGCGGCCATCACCTCCTTCGGCCTGCCGGACAATCCCGCCGACATCCATGAAACCGCCATCACCTGGAGCGTGCCGTTCGGAACGAATGTGAGCACCCTCGCACCGGTCTTCACCATGTCCGCCGGTGCGACATGCGATCACGTTTCTGGCACCGCGTATGATTTTTCCAGCACAGTTCACTATGTCGTGACCTCCGCCGACGGCCAGACCGTCAAGGACCACACCGTGACAGTCCTGATAGACCCGCAATGGCCGTGGATCAACGTGAACTTCGATACCGGGACAAGGACTGGACTCGTCGGCCCCGCCGGCGGTGCCGGAACCGCCTGGAACCAATGCCTGGGCACGACGACCCTTGGCCCGGCGGGGCTCACGGCGGACGGTTTGTTGGACGCCAACGGAAATGGCTCCACCGTGGGTTTCACCTGCAATGCCAGCAACGTGTTTCCATGGGGAGCTCCCGCCCTGACGATGCTCACGAGCGCCGCCTTCAGCTTCGCAAGCGACCCGGTGATCCTGGTCATTAACGGCCTCAAGCCGGGCAGGAAATACGTTCTCTATCTGGCCAGTTACCATCCGTATGAACTCGGCGGCAGGAGCCTGTTTTCCACAAGCAACCAGACGACCACCATAGGCACGCAGGTTAGTGATACCGGCGGGCCTGACGGCAAGTCATACCGCTGGTTCCGGGGGGTGAACTATGTTCGCTTCGACAACATCGTGCCGGACGCCGCCAATCGCATCACCATCACCATGACCGCCGATGTCGCGAGTGGCAGGAGAGCCTATCTGAGCGGCTTCCAGTTGATCGAGGACCCTCTGGCACCCACCTGTCCCTATGCCGCATGGATCGCCGGGATCGACTTCTCGGCCTTCACCAATCCCGACTTGGGTCTGGACGGTGACCCCGATGGCGACATGTTTACCAACATGGATGAATTCCTGATGGGTCTCAATCCGACGGTGGCGGACCGCCGGTCTGGCGTTTTGACGGTTGATTTCTGGAGCGGTATCCCGGGTTTCACGGTGCCTGAATTGATAGCATCGAACAAGTTTTACCATGAGGCCGACACGGTGACCTTCAAGCCGGTTTCGGACCTGAAATTCACCGGTCCCTATATCGGCACCCGCTCGCGCGGCTACCTCACGCCGGCGGTTTCCGGGGATTACACCTTCTGGATCAGCGCCAGCACCAGCGCCGAACTGTGGCTTTCCTCCGATTTGTCCAAGGGCAAATACGCGAAGCAGCGCATCGCGGAGATCGGGACGGATCTGGGTGACGGCCTCGGCATCGCAGCGGACGAGCTCAACCTGTGGGACCGTTTCGCCAGCCAGCAGAGCGCCACGATCCACCTGGAGGCTGGCCAGGCGTATTATGTGGAAATCGACCATAAGGACGGCAGCCCGGCGAATTCCAATGTGAGCATCGCCTGGGCCTGCAATGGGGGAGCCCGCCAAGTCGTGCCGGACGCGTTGGTCTCGTCCTATGTCAGAACCACCGACGACCCTTACGACATCTTCCTACCCGCGTGGTGGGCCAGCAAGTACGGACTCGACCCCGCCGATAACGGGGCTATCGATCCCGTCAGGCAGGGTGAACGCGGAGATTTCGACGGGGACGGCATCATCAACCGCATTGAGTACCTCTTGGGCACGAACCCCGCCGACTCCGACACCAATCACAACGGCCTGAGCGACGGGGATGAATACAACGCACTTGGCACCAACCCCCTGGCCGCCAATTCCATCACCGACACCTTCGTGAACCAGGTCGCGCTGGCCGGCTACATCGACGCCTCCACCGCTTGGAGCATGACTTCCGGCGGACTCATCGCCAACAGTTTCCGCGGCGCGGTCACCTGGAACTTCTCCGTGCCGTCGAACGGTTTCTGGCTGTTGCGACTAAACGCCGAACTCATGGGTTCGACCTTCGGCAACGAGGAGGTGCCCGTGGTGGTCAGCGTGGACGGCAGGATGGTTGAGCGCCTCCGCGTGCGCTTCGGCATGTCCCGGTTGGGCATGTTCCAGGCGCTCACCCCGTGGCTGGCAGCCGGCAACCACCAAGTCACCATCCTGATAGACAACATGTTGGCCCGACGCACCGTGCGCATCGTTTCCCTCAAAGTGTACGCCCCGGCCGATGCCTCAGCGCTCCTCGCCCAGGCCAACCGGGTTCTTCCCCATGCCGGAACCTCGCGCACCTCGCCGGCCTTCCTCGAGGGTTACGCACGCGACGTGGGCGGCACGACGGTCAAGGGTGTCCCGGTGGCAAACGGCACCGGCGACGGCCATTGGTTCGCCAACGTGCCGCTGGCCGCCGTGTCCGGCTCCCAGCCTTACCTCGTGCATTTCGAGCAAGGCTGGGAAACCACCGGCGCGCTCGCCTGGCAAGCCACCAACGTGATGGATGCGGAAACCCTCACCATCCGCCAGGGTGACGCAATGCTTGTCGGGGCCTGGAGCGCGGACCCCGGCATGACTTCCGCCGCCATCACTTCCTCCTCCGGCGAAGCATGGAACCTGACCGGAACACAAACCTTCGTGCTGCCCTTCGCCAACGCCGGCACCTTCATCATCACCGCCACCGTGCAAAACGGTGCCGGGGCCACCAACGGCAATTCGCATAACAACAAGCCCCCGAAGCATGCCGTCACCGCCAGGCTCACCGTGAAGGTGGTTGCCGCCCCTGCCTTCCCTTTGGGAATCGTCGATGCCCTGGACACCGGCATCCGCACGCTCGACGTGCCCGCCGCCCCGGAAGTCGCGCTGGAGACCCAACAGGATCTGTGCCGACTGATCGTCACGCGCAATGGCACGCAGGATGTCACCATGGCTGTGATGCCGCGGCAGCCGGTCGCTTTCGGCATCGCGGGACGCCTGTTCCCCGGCGGACCGATCCTCGCGGTCCAACAGATCAACGTCGTCGGGGTTTCCGACGCCCTGCAAAACGATCTGACCTCCGTCGCTGCGAGCGGGATTGCCGGATACAAGATCTACAATGCCCCGCTCACCGTGACCAACCTCCCTGAGGGGGGGCGGGTTGACGTGAACATTTTCCGCGCCGGGGTCATGTTCCTGAACGGCTCGATGCAGAAGTCGATCTATCCGGGCGATCTGACGAACGGCTGGGTTAACCTCCAGTTTCTCTTCCCCATCGGTGCCTCCGGCGGCTACTGCCACAGCCTCGATGTTTATGGCCGCAACGGCGACTATCTCGGCTCCCGCTGAACCAACCAGACAGCCGCCATGTCGCCCGTCCTTAAAAGGTTCCTGTTCTTCGCCGTGCCCGTCCTCATCGGCGCGGCGGGGATCCACGCGTGGAGAACCCGCCCATCACCGGCGGACGCCACCAATCCGCCCCCGGAGGCCGTGCGGCACTCTCAAAGGACTTCCAGGGTCGCCGCCCCCGCCAGCCTGAACTCCATCACCGATGCTGGCCAGGCCTGGCAGGTGCGCGTCGCCCTTTTGCGCAACGCCCTGCGGAGCGAGTGCGGCGAGCCCGAAATCCGTTACATGTATGAACTGCTGGCCAAGGGGCCTCCCAAGGGCGAGCTTCCCGAACACTGGTATATCATTGCCAACGAGTTCATGGGGCAGTTGCTCAGCCACGACACCGACTGCGAGCGACTGTCCTCCAACCTACTGCGCCTCCTTCAGGATGCCCGCCAACCGCTGGTGCTGCGCGACTATGCCGTGCAGTACCTCGTCACCATGCTCAGTCCGCACTCACGCCAGAGTCCGACGGGCCAGGTGACTCAGCCCCCGCCGGCGATTGCCACCCAAATCCTCGATGCCCTGATCACAGCCACCAAAGATCCCTTGCTCGAACAAAGCTCGATCCCCGGCACCACCCTGATGATGCTCGTCAACCTCGTCCGCTCGCCCGGCGATGTCGATTGTACCCAGGCCATCACCGCACTCAAACCCTGGCTTACATTGGCCCTTCAGGACGGCTCGTCCCTCAGCACCCCTGTCCGCGTTTCCGCCGTCCAAGCCGCTGGCGTACTCGCCCCGAACGAGTTCCGCCCCACCCTGCGCCGCCTTGCCTATCAGGAAAACGGCCAGTCCTCGCTGCGGCTCCCAGCCATCGCCGCCATTGCCCACTGCGGCGAGAGCGCCGACCTCGAAAAACTCGAACAGATCACCCGCACCCACCCCGAACTCTTCTACGCCGCCCGTGAGGCCGGCACTACCCTCGCCACCCGTCTCGCCCGAGCGGAACCCCAATCCGGTTCGGAATAGGCCACTTTTCCTCCATCCGGGATTTCACGATGACTTCAAGAAGATGATTTCCAATCTCCATTTAGCATGAACGCACTCATGCACGCCACCGCCGCCTGTGGCGACAAGGCAGATCTGGATTCCATCCTCGCCGTCCCCTCCGGCAGGCCCGCGCCGGCCTTCGCCGCCGATGACGCCATCCTCGTCATTTCAAACCGTCCCGACTTCCCCGCCTCCTGATTTTCCCGCCTTACCGCCCCACTTCTCCAACCAACCGCCACCATGATCCCACGCCGCATCCTCGCCCCAGCCGTCGCGCTCGCCCTCGCCGCCCTGCCATCCGGTGCCGCCGTCAACCCCGACGGTTATCCCAATTCGGATGAGACTGGTTGCGAGAAATGCCGTGACGGCTCCTCAGGAGAATCCACCGGCGCAGTGGTCAGCAGCTCCTCCAGCTTCGATTGGGGCATCAATCTGGGCTTGGCCCGTTATCCCAAACCCGCTTCCTACACCGGGGTTGGCACCGCCGCCTACGAACGGAACGGCAACCTTCCCACCTTCCGCGAACTCGTCGGCCGGATGTTCCCCGCCTCCCCCCTGCAGCAGTCGCAGGTTCCGCTCCGGATCAACCAAACCCAGATTTCCTCGGCGACCTTCCATCCCTCCTGCCTGACGCTGGATTCCGAGGCCATCTTCGAGCGGCTCCCTAAAAGCGACTCCGGCGGCGATTACCTCCACCAGATCGTCACCGACGACGCAATCACCCAGATTGACCTTCTGTCAGGTGGCATGCCAGCCGGATATTCCCAGGGCACCAATTGCGGCCCGGGCTGGCAGATCCGGGTTTGGAGGCGGCCGCTCTCTCTTGGCAACAAAGATGGGGATGGTTATTACGTAACCACCTCCCTGGGGACTCCCCTTACCAACGCCGTGATCTGCCGCCCTCAGGGTGCGCAGACGACCGACAACAACACGCTGTTGCTCATCCTGAATGAAACCACCGGTGTCGCATCCGAGGACTCCCGCATCACCACAAAAGTCATTGCCCAGACACTCGGCACCAACCCCTCAGAGCACAGCTTTGGCCGCCCTGTCAGCATTGTGTCGTCCCTCTACAATGGTGTCGTGACCACGGATCCGAACAATCCGAGTCCCGGCGGAGCGCCGCTTTCCAGGGAAACCCTCGCCTATAGCGCCCATGGCGCAAAGAAGTGGGACTATACCATCACCCGCACCGTCATGGTCCAGCCGTCGCCTCTTCCAGCATCCTACGACAGCGGCACCCTAATCGCCACCGCCGGGTCCGTGGAGGACTACGACGATTATTCGCCCGTAGCACCGGAGGGCGGAGAGCCGGGCATGAAGCGCCTCATGAGCTACATTTCGTCCGGCCAGACCACCACCTACGAATATTACAACGTGCCCACCGATCCCTTCACCCACGGCCGCCCCAAGTCGGTGGTTCGTCCGGATGGTTCATGGACGGCTTGGGAATACAGCTCCGGAGCCGCTCCGGTGTTCACCGAATACTCCTCCTGGCTGGACGTTCCGATCACCGGCATCAACTTTGGCACACACACAACCGCCGCCCGCAAGACTGTCACCGAGGTCAACGGCGACCATTTCACTACCGAGACCTCTATTGCCGGGCAAGTCGTCGCGAAATCCCAGACCACCCTCAGCGGCAATACCGTCACCGCATCGCAGTGGGATGCCACGGCTTCGGAGTGGCACGACACTGTCACCGTCAATTACCCGGACGATTATTCCGATCCCCTGCTCGCCCGAGGGCGGGTCAGTTCCGTGACCCGCCCGGACGGTACCCGCACCACATACACTTACAGCGACAGCGCCAACAACCAGGTCGTCACCGAGGTGGCCGATTCGGCCAATTCCCCCGCCGGACAGGCGGACAGTCCCGATGCTCTGAAAACCATCACCCACTACAACTCCGCCAACATCGCCATTCTCAAAGAGGTTTACATCGTTGCCGCCGGTTCGGCGGCTCGCGAGATTCTCACCGAATCCTGGCAGGCGGATACGACCGCCGGCTTTGACTCCCTCGGCCGCCCCGTCCAGCGCAACTTCGCGGACGGCACCACCGAGACCACCCAATACGCCTGTTGCGGCCTCAAAAAACAAATATCGCGCGACGGCACCGAAACCAAATACTTCCGCGACGCCCTCAAGCGTGTTTACGAGGTCACGGTCGATCCAGCGGGACCCGCCCCGCTGGCCGCGATCACGACGGACACCGCTTCCTCCGCGTGGACCTCTGTCATCGCTTCGGGCATCACCACCACCCACAACCTGACCGTGGACGGAACCACCGTCTTCAGCGGCTCCACCACCACCTCCCTGGACGGGCTGACCTCGCTCTCCGTCGAGCCGTCACGCAAGTCCGCCGCCGCCGACGACCGCCTCCACACGCTGACCCAAACCGATGGACTCACCACCACGGCCTACCACAAGAGACAGGGCGATGGCAGTTGGATCACCGACTCGGTCACAATCCGGTATCCGGATGGACAAACATCCAACTTCACCGGACCCGCCGGAACCGATCCCGTGGGCTATGGCTACGGCACCCACAACGACAACGGCGGCGGTCTCTATTCCACCACCACATCCGGCGGTCTCACGGCATCCACCTTCACGGATTCCCTCGGCCGCACCTTCAAAACCATTGCTCCGACTTCCAACCAAACCACCTATAGCAACCCAACCACCTACACCTACTGCACCTCGGCCGATCAGTCCCTTCAGGCCGGTTCCCTCGGCAAGCTCAAAACCGTGACTGACGGGGATGGCGTCGCCACCACATACGGCTACAACGTGAGAGGCGAACGGACCACCGCCACCCGCACAGTTCCGGTTGGTGTGACATACACCCCGACTGGCCTCAAATCCATAACAACCACCTCGTCTACCGGCAACGCTCCCGAAGTTCATGGAGTCTCTCTCGGTGCCTGCCGCTATCAGCAGCAGGAGACCGGCAGTATCACAGTTTCCACAACCTACAGCACCCTTGACGGCCTCAAGACCGCTACGGTCACTCCGACCGGCGACACGCTGACCGTCGTGGTTCGCCCCGATGCCACTACCGGCGTTTCCACCGTCACCACTATCAATCCTGACGGCACCATAACGCTTGTTACGACCACCCCGTCCGAGGACGGCCGGACCGTCGCCACCGCCCGCTTTGCCAAGGGCGCCGATCTCTCCAAGGACCCCATTGCCTCAACCACGAGCGTTTACGACAACTTCGGCCGTCTGACCTCCACCGCGGACTCGCGCACCGGCACCACCACATATTCCGGTTTCACCGAGTCCGGTTTGGCAACCTCAGTCTCCGATCCTGGCAACCGTCCCACAAGCTTTGAGTACGACGTTTTCGGCAGGGCCATCATGGTCGACGCCCCCAATACCTACAACCCTGCCGACACCACCCCCGACAACACCAGTCGCGCCAACATCACCCGCACCTCCTACTGGCCCAGCGGCCGGGTCAAGGCCGTCTGGGGCGACCAGACCTATCCGACCGTCACAATTTACGACGGCCAAGGCAGGATTTCAGAGTTGCGCACTTTCCGCAAATGGCCCCACACCACCGATGCCACGGGGCCCGATGAAAACACCGTCAACAGCACCACCGTCACGGTTGATTCAACCTCCTGGACATATGATGGAACCACGGGCCGGTTGCACCAGAAATACTATCCGGACGGCACAGATGATGACAACGCCGCCGATCTCGCCTTCACCTATACCTACACCACAGCCGGACGGATCTATCAGCGCGTCTCGGGACGCGGCATCACCAGCACCTATGGTTACCATGCCGGTGTTCTCACTTCCATCGGTTATGTCGTGCCCGCCGGGAGCGATCTGCCGGAGACCCCAGACCTCACCTATATCTACGATCCCATGGGGCGGCTCGTCACCGTCAAGCGGGGCAGCGCCATCCACGCCCACTACAATTACACCGACCTCAAGCTCACCTCCGAGGACGTGAATCAAGACACAGCCGCCGCCCGGACCCTCAACCACACTTACGGGGATCTCCCGGATGGCCTGCCCGGCTATCGCCCCGACGGGTACTCGTTCACCGAGGGCACCGGCCAAGCCGCGGTCACCCACAGCGCCAACTGGTCTTTCGACACCGCCGGTCGCCCTTACTCGATCACAGACCTCGCCGACACCTTCGAATACGGCTACGTGAGTCAATCGTATGGCTTGGTGGAGTCCGTCGAGTCAGGCTCCCACAGAGTTTGGAACGGTTGGCATAACGACCGCGATATTCTCGGAGAAAGGGTAACTTTCAATTCCTACAATGACTGGGCCATTGACGCCTCGTACCTAGTGAATAATTTGGGACAGCGCGAGTTGGCCCGGAAAGAGATATGGGAAGATACCGGTAACGGGTGGGAGTCGGCGTCAGCCACTCAATCCGTGTTGGGCTACGACTCCCTCGGCCAGATCACCAATTCCACGGTTGCCGGAAACAGCGAAAAGGACCGTGGCTACTCCTACGACTCCATCGGCAACCGTCTCACCGCCACGGGTGACGACGGCACCACCTCCTATTGGGGCAATTCCGATGCCAACCAGGCCGGTGCCAACCCGGCGAATCAGTATGTCAGGACCACCTTCCCCTCCGCCCCGGCTGTTTCCGTTCTCTCGGTCCATGACCTCGACGGCAACATGACGTCCGGTCCCTTGGGAGGATCCGCCTGCACGACAATCGGCATGCCCGACCCAACGGCTTTCGACCTCGCGTGGGACGCTGAAAACCGCCTGGTCAAGGCGACACACGGCACAAACACCGTCACCTATGATTACGATTACCTCGGACGCCTAATCTCCCGCAATGACGGAACCAATCAAACCTTCTACCTATACGACGGGTGGAACCGCATTGCCGAATATTCGCGCACTGGAAGCGCCACCCCGACATTGTCGAAGGTCAACCTCTGGGGTCTGGACGTTTCCGGAACTCAACAGGGCGCGGGAGGCGTTGGGGGGCTGCTTTCCATTTTATTTGACGTCGCCGAACAAACACGCTATTATCCTGCGTTCGATGGAAACGGCAACGTGATCGCATATCTTGACAGCGCGGGCGACCCGGTCGCATGTTTTGAATATGATCCGTTCGGCAATCTGACGGCCGACTCGGAGGGCAACGCTGCGTCTTTCCCGTTCCGATTCTCCACCAAACCCCAGGATCCTACCACCGGGCTGTACTACTACGGCTACCGGTACTACGACCCTGTTACAGGGCGCTGGCCATCAAGGGATCCGATTGAGGAAAGGGGAGGAGCGAATTTGTATGGGTTTGTGGGGAATGACGGGGTGGACGAATGGGACTATATTGGGCTACTGCACATGGAAATGGTCGCACGCAGAAATGGCGCGCCTCATGTGGATGGTGCAAGAGCTAGGTTCAAGGGAAAGAATGATTCGGCAGGGACTCCCGATGAAATATTTGGATATCGTTTTAAGGTGGAATACGTGAAGGACGAGAATGATAACGGCGATTATGTTCTAGCTCGATTGTCCTATACCATCGAATATGAACTCATGGATGGAACCAAAGGTTCGGACAATCATTCATACCATGAATGGTTTAATCTTAGCGAAATGGGAAAGAAGATCCAAGCAGTGGATCTCCAGCGAATCAAACCGGATAGCCAGGTGAAATGTGGGACAGTGAGTTTGCAAGTTGAATATGGTTATGTTTCACCTCAAGGAGACACCCCCGGACCCAGTGGCTCCTTCGGAGTTAGCAACTTATCTTTTTGGACTGGTGGAAACGGGAGGTATTCCAAACACTGGGATCCTCGAGTTAATAAGAATCTTAAGGTATTCGATGGCATTCTATTTGGAGATGTCATGACGTGGGGGTTTTCCTACAACTATGACAAAGAAACGAAAAGCGATGATATTGAAATTAACAATATAGAGGTTGCAAAATGAAACTCTTCTCATGGTTATTATTGATTGGAATACTACCTGTTGGAGCGTTAGAACCAATGCCAATCAACGAACCCGCTAAGAGCGACTGGATATTTGAAAACTTTGATGCCCTAGAACGATTGCAGGACAGCCTCCTGAAGATACCTGATGATTTCCCGAAAGATGCACGTAAAGATGTTCTTAAGACGGCGGCTAGCAAAATAAAGCATGGAATGTCCTTCAAGATTGTCCTTGCGCTTCTTGGACTTCCGCATGAAGTAATTGACATAAGAGCTGGTTCTGGTCCGGTCGATCTTCCGGCAACATATTGGAGGTATCGCCTTAAGGATACTGGTGAGATATTTCAACTTAGATTCCAACTGAACAAGAACTTAGATGACGAAATCGTGACAGGGATGTCGTTTTCAAGATGAGCGGTCAGTATTCAGCGAAAGGGGGGGCGCTGCTTCCAACGGAAGCGATCTTTCGACGATCTCAAGCCACGCGGCTGCATAGGTGTGCGCGGCCGAATCCTCATGGATTCGGTTTGCCAATTTATCATCGTCTGTATCAGGGCCAGATTCCAACGCTCACATCCAATTCCACGGACTGTCGGACCACAGGATTTGCCGGCTTGTTGTTGCGGGCCGAATTGATGTCGTATGGAAATGCCTAATTGTCGTCGTGTGATTTAGAGGGGATTTCCATGTTGTGATTGGGTTTCTGGTCCATTTTCGTCGTAGTTTCGGGACTGGATTGAATGAGGCGTAATTGGGGCTTTGCCCCAAACCCCAGGATTTTCCGAGGCATGGCAGAGGACTCCAAATGCCGCTCCCTTGACGTTGCAGGGGGCATGACCCGCTTTGTGCGAAGTCATGCCCCCTGGCGTTTTTTGACGGCATTCGTCGTCTCTGTTTTGACTATCCCTTGGCGGGTTGCGTCCCCGCAGTGCCCGCCGCTGTTTGGTCAAAAGTGTCTATTTGGCCCGGATGGTTCGCGGGTTGGGGTTGCCGGGGTGGGGCTTTTGGTTGGTGAGAACGAGGGGCTGGGCGGGCTCGTCCTGCACGTTGTGGCGCCAGTGCGGCTGCATGAGCACGGCGTTGACCTGCTTGAGATCGACGGTCTTGGTTTGGTCGCGGACGGCTTCGATAAGAGTACCGGCGCAGAGGTTCCTGACGGCGCGCAGGACGCCTTCGGAGAGGCGCAGGATGAGGTGGAGCGCGTCGTCGGTGAAGGTGTGGTGCGGCAGGCCGGCGAGGTCGAGCTGTGCGTGGATGTGGGTTTGGAGGGTGTCGGACCATCGAAAGGTGTTCGTTGGGGCGAACGCAAATTCCTTCCGTCAGCCCGCAAAGCCCACAACTCGTTCCGCAGGGCTGAGTGCGCATCAATGCTCAAATCCTCCGCACATCAAATTTATGTATGGTCATCCGATGAAACAAACGCCTTAAATCACGATAAGGGGAAAGCCATCTATCATCCGTTCCCTTTCTCCACGGGGTCGTCCAACCGCCCCCTGCAAACATGATAACCGAAAGCCAGACTGCCGTGAAACTCGCGCTGCACATTAGAAAACCCGATTCCATCCTCACCATCCCCGCTGGCACGCCCGCGCCGGCCTTCGCCGCCGATGACACCATCCTCGTCATTTCAAACCGTCCCGACTTCCCCGCCTCCTGATTTTCCCGCCTTACCGCCCCACTTCTCCAACCAACCGCCACCATGATCCCACGCCGCATCCTCGCTCCAGCCGTCGCGCTCGCCCTCGCCGCCCTGCCATCCGGTGGCGCCATCAACCCCGACGGCTATCCCACCTCGGATTGCCCCAAATGTCTTGCCACCACCGGAGCAACGGAATCCAGCAGTTCCAGCTTCGATTGGAGCATCAATGTGGGCTTGGCCCGTTATCCCAAACCCGCCTCCTACGCCGGAATTGGCAACCTGGCATACGAACGGAACGGCAACCTTCCCACTTTCCGCGAACTCGTCGACCGGATGTTCCCCGCCACCCCCCTGCAGCAGTCGCAGGTTCCGCTCCGGATCAACCAAACCCAGATTTCCTCGGCGACCTTCCATCCCTCCTGCCTGACGCTGGATTCCGAGGCCATCTTCGAGCGGCTCCCTAAAAGCGACTCCGGCGGCGATTACCTCCACCAGATCGTCACCGACGACGCAATCACCCAGATTGACCTTCTGCCAGGCGGCACGCCAGCCGGATTTACCGAGGCCACCAATTGCGGTCCGGGCTGGCAGATTCGGGTTTGGAGGCGGGCGTTCCCCCTTGGCGATAAAAATGGGAACGGTTATTACGTCACCACTTCCCTGGGGACCCCCCTTACCAACGCGGTGATCTGCCGTCCCCAGGGCGCGCTGACGACCGACAACAACAAACTGCTGTTCATCCTGAATGAAACCACTGGCATCGAATCCAAGGGCTCCCGCATCACCACGAAAATCATCGTCCAGACACTCGGCACCAATGACCGCCCCATCACAGTTGTCTCGTCCCTCTACGATGGTGTCTTGACCACGGATCCGGCTGCCGACGGAGCGCCGCTTTCCGAGGAAACCCTCATCTACAGCGCCCATGGCACAAAGAAATGGGACTACACCATCACCCGCACCGTCAAGGTCCAGCCGTCGCCTCTTCCAGCCTCCTACAACAGCACCACCCTCATCACCACCGCCGGGTCCGTGGAGGACTACGACGATTATTCACCCGTGGCGTCGGAGGGTGGAGAGCCGGGCATGAAGCGCCTCATGAGCTACATTTCGTCCGGCCAGACCACCTACTACGACTACTATTATAATCTTGCCGTTCCCTCTGAACACGGCCGGCTCAAATCCGTCCAGCGCCCGGACGGATCCTGGACCGCGTGGGAATACGCTTTCGGAACGGTCCCGACCATCACCGAGTATTCCTCCTGGACCAACGTCACGCTCGCGAACAAAACCGCCGCGCGCAAGACGGTCACCACGGTCAGCGGCGGCGAGTTCACCACCGAAACCTCTATCGCCACCCAGCTAGTCGCCCAGTCCAACACCAAGCTTGACACCACCGATGCCTCTCAAACCCTCGTCACCTTCAAACAGTTCGACGGCTCCCGGTGGCTTGCCACCACAACCGCCTACTTTCCCGATGCGGACCCGCCCACCATATCCTCCGGGCGGGTCAAGTTCATCAAACACCCCGATGAAACCCTTACCACCTATGAGTACACCGGTCCGGTCACAAACCACGTGGTCACCGTCACCACGGGTGCGCCCGACGGTTCATCGACCTTCGTCTCCGACGGCATCGAAGTCACCACCACCTATAACTCGGGCAATGTTGCGATTTCCCAAAGCACCAGAGCCATCTCGCAAACCTCCAAGGGCATGTTCACCAAGAGTGTCCCTATGCCCTCCGAGTCTTGGGACGTGGGCACCCCACCGGAGTTCGACGCTCTCGGCCGCCCGGTCAGCCGGTATTTCGGTGATGGCACTTCCGACCGGTCCGAGTACACCTGTTGCGGACTGAAGTATCACCGGGCCCGCGACGGTTCCGCAACCACCTATTCCATCGATCCGCTCAGCCGGGTGTACCTCACCACAACCACTCTCGGCAGCCGCTCCACCACCACCACCCATACCTTCGATGTCGTCGCCGCCACCGGACAGCTCCAATCAACGGCGTCCGTCGCCATCAACGGCTCGGCCGCGGGTACAACCACCACCATCCGCGATTTGCTCGGGCGCACCGTGTCCGTCACATCCCCCGGACCGCAGGGTGTTGCGGAAACCACCTCCTATGCCTACTCTAGCAACGGACTGACCGTCACCACAACCAATCCCGACGGAGGCAAGGTGGTCAAAGAATCCTATCCCGACGGGAAAATCAAGTCCGTCTCGGGCAATGCCACCATCGCCGAGGGGTATTCCTACGACACCCACGCGGGCGGAGGGCTGAAAACCACTATCACCACCGCCAGCGGTACCGGCGGCGTCCGCACCACCTACACCGACATGGCCGGCCGGGTTTTCAAAACCGAAGCCACGGCTCCGCATGACGGCACCGCCACGACGATCACCTCATACAATGCCAGGGGGCAGGCGGAGACCGTCACCTCCAGCGGCCAACCCAGCGTGAAATACATTTATGACGGCCTTGGAAGGCGTGTCGCAACCTGCACCAACCGCAACGGTGACATATTATTCGACAATACCGCAGTAACCATCAATGGAGTGGAGGTCCTCGACTCTTGGACGGGCATCGTCACAGATTACGTCCCCGCCGCCCAAGCCCCTGCCGGTATCGGCAATTGCCGCCGCACGATTGCCTCGACACGCCTCGAGAGCGGCCTGGACGTGCCCGTCTCCACCACCTATCAATCCGTCGATGGCTTGCGGTCCCGCGCGGAGAGAATCGGCGTGACAGGGGCCACGACCACCGTCTCCACCCTGCCCCTCGACGGCGCCTGGACCAGCACCACCACTTATCCCGACACAACCCTCGCCGTCGTCGAAACCACCATGCTCGCCGCGGATGCAGCTGGCGTCCAGCAGACCGTCACCACACGCAAGACATCCGGAACCGATCCAGCCATTCTGGAAGTCACCACCGCCCTCACCGACGCCCTCGGGCGCACCGCTTCCACCACCAGTGGCCGCGGGCACGTGACCAATTACGAATACTATCCCAACGGCGGGCAGGTGACGAAGGTCACTCAGGTTCACGAGGGACCCACCGATCCTAACGATCCCGATCTCGTCACATCTTATGCCTATGCGCTGACCCCGCTAACCGGCAACCAAGGTGCGGAAACCGCGACCCGCACGATCACCACCACCCTGCCCAACGGAACGAAGCAATACCGCACAACCAACATCCTCGGGCAAACGCTGCGCCAATGGGGCAGCCAACTAAATCCCGTCGCATATACCTATGACGCGGCGGGACGGTTGCACACGCATAAGAGTTACCGGGCCAACGTCAGTGCCACGGCCGACACCTTTCCCACCGTCGCCGGTGACACCACCACTTGGAATCACGACCCCTCGGGGGTACTGTTGGAGAAGGATTATCCCGGCACCGGGAAGACCAGCTACACCTATGATGCAGCCGGACGCGTGTTAACACGCACTTGGGCTCGCCCGATCTCAGCCACTAACACCGACAAGGTGAAAACCGAGTATGCATATCACACCAGCGGTCAACTTCGCACCGTCACCTACAACGACGGCACCACCAACCTGGCCTATACCTACGACCGTCTCGGGCGGTCCCGAACCGTCACCCAAGGAACCGGTGGCAGTGCCAACATCTGGGCATACGCCTATAACGATGATGCCGGCACCACCGCCGGCACCACTCTCGGTGCCGGTCTCGGCCTCTATTCTGAAACCATCACCTATGGAGGCGCCGGCTTCTCCCGCACCCTCCGGCATCATCAGGACGCCCTATTGCGCGACACCGGTCGGGAACTCGGAATCTCCGGTGCCGACCTGCCCGAGCATCAGGCTTCCTATGCATACAACACCGCCAACGGCATTCTCGAAACCGTCGCCGGAGGGGTCGTCCCGGACACCTCCACACCCGACAATCCGCACGACTACAACGCCGCGGACACCTTCACCTACGGTTACGTCGCCGGAAGCGGCCTCATCGGGACCGTCACCAAGGCTGCATCCGGTGGTAATCCCGCCCTCGTCTCGACACGCACTTACGAGCCCAACCGCGATGTCCTCGCCGCCATCCAAAATAATGCTGGCGGAACCGTTCGTTCCAACTATGATTACTCCCTGGTGAACGGAGGAGTCAACAATCTGGGTCAGCGCATGGGGGTGCGGACATCCTTTGACCTCGGCACCACTCTCACCGCCAATCCTGGCGACACCTCGTGGGGGTATGATAGTCTCGGCCAGCTCACCAGCGCCGCAGACAGCGCCACCGCCGCCAACTGCCGCGCCTACCAATACGACACCATCGGCAATCGGCTTTTTGCCGAGAAGGGAGCCGCACTGATCCCCGCGACACCCGACGTGAACACCACATCCTACACTCCCGATGCTCTCAACCAGTACGACGCCATTACCCCACACCTCTCTGACGGGCGTGCCGGAACGCCCGTTGTGCCAGTCTTCGATGACGATGGCAACATGACCACCGGGCCGCTCTCCGGCACCGCCGGCAGCACCGCCAACCACCTCAAATGGGACGCCGAAAACCGCCTCATCGAAGTCCGCGGCGACGACGACACCAATGTCATCGCCACCTATGCCTACGACGCCCTTTCCCGCCGCATCGCCACCATCGTTGGTACGGGGGGGACCGCCGTCACCACCTTGTATGTTTACGACGGCTTCAACTGCATTGCCGAATACGCCGGCGCCGCGCTTTCCAAAACCCGCACATGGGGTCTCGACCTGAGCGGATCGTTGCAAGGCGCGGGCGGCGTCGGCGGACTCCTCGCGGAAAAACAAGGTGATGACTGCTTTTATCCAACCTATGACGGCAACGGCAACATCAGCGAATATCTGGCCGCAGACGGCACCCCGGCCGCCCACTTCGAATACGACCCCTTCGGAGCCACCGTCGTGGACACCGATGATGCCGTCGCCCCCTTGTTCGCCTACCGGTTCAGCACCAAGCCGCTGGATTTCAAAACCGGCCTCTATTACTACGGCTACCGGTGGTATGATCCGCTGACAGGCCGATGGCCATCCAGAGATCCGATCAATGAAGACGGAGGATTGAACTTGTATGGATTTGTGGGGAATGATGGAGTTGATGGAATAGATCAATTTGGGATGCTTGGAATGGTGAGTTGGAGTTCCTACAAATTAGTAGCGAAAAGTTTTATAAACGGAGTGCCAGATGTCGGAGGCTGGGGCAAAGCGGGGGTGATGGATGGATCAAATTGGCGTTTGGGGAACTTTGCCGCAACTATCGGCCTGCTGCCTGCATTCCATCAATTACCAAAAGACGATTCGAAAAATGGAGAATATAGACTCTATGTCACGACTAAGGTGAAATTCTGTTGTGACGGAACGACGTTAGTCAGCTTCAAAACGTCAGACGAGGACATGGATGGCGGGATGGAAATTAGCCCGCTGAGAATTAAGGGGACCATTGATGGCATACTAGGAGAAAAGAGAATTAATGAATCGTCAGTACAATTATTGATGGAATCATGGGGGCATCCAGACATTAAATCCGAAATAGGCATGCAAATGATCAGAAAGAGAACATCGACGGATATATGGAATAAGACAATTGTAACGTTTTCGTGCTCGACCTCAGTAGGTTCTTATGAAATCGAATCCTTCAATGGGAGTAGGTTTCCATCTCGTAAACTGTGGATCGACGGCAAGGAAGAGCGGCATGTCAAACAGGGTAAGTTGTCAGACTTGTGGACTTCTGCGCCAGATAATCCCGTTAGAGTTGCCGAATGAGGGGCGAAAATTCAAAATATGTCCCTATATGAAATTGGTTAATTTTTGCCTTATTTTAAGCGTGGTTTGTGCGCTGAGTCTAGTCTTCCTCTCGGCTTGCAAAAGCTCTAAAAGCGTCCAAGAATCAGAGAGAACCGCTGACATCGCCGATCTGGTTGCGAGGCTGGACGAGGTCGAGCGCCAGGTGGGTATTCTCCACAATGAAGTTGAGTATTTGAAAACGAAAACCTCTGCCGAGAATTCTGGCTTTGAAGTCAAACGACTGAAGACGAAAGACTAATTATTGATAGAAATTGAGGTGTGAAAGGCCGAATTGACATCGAGTAGGCTTCCCAAATTGTCACCGTAGGTGTTAGGACGCCTACCGTCGTTTTACGCTCAGGCCGATTCAGCCCGACATCGCGGACGCGGAATCAGGTTCGTTCCATGGCCGTCGCCGCTCATGCCGGGTGCTTGTTCAGGCAGCATTGCTTGTATTTGCGGCCACTGCCGCACGGGCAGGGTTCGTTGCGCCCGGTCTGGTGTGTGGTGCGGGCCTGGAATTGCAGGCGCGACAGGGTCCGTTCCTGATAATGCCTGGCATAGAGGGCTTGCAGGATCCCATGGCGCGACTTCAACTGGGAATTCAGGTCCGCGTGCTCGCGTTGGAGGGCCGCCAGCAAGTCGGGCAAGGGAGGAACCTTCGACGGCCTGCGTGTGGCGGCCTTCCCGACCTCCGAGACGTAGTCGTAACGAAGGGCGGGGCTGTCCTTGGCGATGTGAATGTTTCTCCCCGCATGATCCGCCAGCTTCAGGAAGGTCAGTATGGTTTCAGTGCAATCGCAGCCGGGCCGCACGCAGTACTGTTCGTCCACGGCCCATGCCTCGTTGTCCCATGTGAAATTCAGGGCGAAGTCGCATGGAAAGACCTCTACGAAACCGATCATCACGCCGGAGTCGGCGTTCGGCAGGTTTGAAATAACAATTTCATCAGTGGGTGTGGACTGGATGAGGGCGAGCTTGGCGGTTAGAAACCAGTTCTTCAACTGCTGCCGGTCGTACTCGGACAGTTCCGCGCTGATGGATTGCGCCAGGCGCAGGGACTCCGTGTCCTCCTTCAGTTCCGGAGTCATGAGGATCGCGTTATCGTTGGAATTGAAGTAGAACCCGCGTGCCGGACCGGCAGACTCTCCCGGGACGGGTGGCGGCGATGGTTGCCATTGCAACCGGATATTGGAACACGAACATCTTGGGTTGTCGCAGATGGCCAGTGTCGCCTCAAGGCAACCGACCGGGGAATCCGCCTGTTGCGGATCTTCCGCGAATTCCAGGCGGAGGCGCGGCTCCATGCGGGGCTGGATCTCCGTCCCGATCCACGTCAGCTCCAGTTTTTGATTGGTGTCGTTGGC
>JBAXOP010000059.1:0-21733 GCA_037133195.1 Verrucomicrobiota bacterium
ACCACGTGGACCGGGCATGCTGCCCGGCTGCCCATGGGGTGAGAATGGACGGAGCCAGGCGCAATTTGCATTCGCCGCCCATGGGCGATGCATTTACTCGAACAGGGCCCGCAACAGCGCCTTGATTATCCGATAGATGAGCAGTAGAACCGCCACCAGCACGGCGAGGGTTAGCAAGGCCGCGAGTAGGATCGGGCCGCCCACGATGAACACTGGCCACCACCATGCGGGCGGCGTGCGAGGCTGCTTGGGCCAGTGCCAATTGGCCGGGGGGGGGCCGGGGGGCACTTCGTCGTTGGTGGTGGCGATGCCAGTTAGCGTGGAGGCGCGATCCCTGGGCGGGGGTGGGGCGGCCCCGTCGATTTCCAAGACCTCGACTTCGATCGCGGGTTCGTTGTCGCGGGGCATGTGTGGTGGAGGGGGAAGTGCGGATCAGCCTTTGATTTCGAGGAGCATCTGCGGGTTGTTCGGGAATTTCTTTAGGAAAAACAGCAAGCGTTCCATGGCTTCCACCGGGCGGTGGCCGGACAGGCCGCGGCGGATGAGGTGGATTTTGTGGAGCATGTGTTCTGGCAGTAGCAACTCCTCGCGACGCGACCCTGACTTGAAAATATCAACTGCCGGGTAGATATAGTTTTCGGCAATTTTCCGGTCCAGCACCAGTTCCATGTTGCCGGTGCCCTTGAATTCGAGGAAAATTGCCTCGTCGGCACGCGAGTTGGTCTGGATGAGGGCGGTGGCCAGGATGGTCAGTGAGCCGCCGCCGCGGGTATTGCGGGCAGCGGCGAAGAGGCGGCGTGGTACTTCCAAGGCACCGATGGTGATGCCGCCAGAGCCGGTGCCGCGGCCGACGTTGTTCATGGTGGCATTGTAGGCGCGGGCCAACCGGGTGATAGAATCCATCAGAAGGAACACGTCTTTGCCGGCCTCGACGAGGCGTTTGGCGCGTTCGATGGCCAACTCGGCGATGCGGCAGTGGTTGCGAGCCACCTCGTCATTGGAGCTGGCGTAGATTTCCGCGCCGGGCAGAGCACGCCGGAACTCGGTGACTTCCTCCGGGCGTTCATCGACGAGCAGCACCATTAGATGCAGTGAATCACTGTATTTTTCCCGCACCGCTTCAGCCGTGTGCAACAGCATGGTGGTTTTGCCCGAGCGCGGCGGCGAGACAATCAGGCCGCGCTGGCCACGCCCAACCGGCGTCATGATATCAATGACGCGGGTGGTGAAGCGTTCCGGGGTGGTTTCGAAGCTAAGGCGGCGGGTGGGGTTGATGGCCTTGAGTTCGTCGAAGTGGGGGAGTTTGGCGGCGTCTTCCGGTGAGAGGCCGTTGACTTGGGTGAGTTCGGTGAGTTGGGGGCCGCGCGAGCTTTCCTGATAGAGGCCGTGCAGCCACTGGCCGGGGCGCAGGTTGTGGCGGCGGATGAGTTCCGGTGGAACAAACACGTCATCGCGTGCCTGTTCAAAGTTTTTTTTGGCCACGCGTAGAAAGCCAAACCCCTTGATCGCGAGTTCGAGCATGCCGTTGGCTTCGACCTTCGGCCCAGTGAGAACCAGCGGACGGTTGGCCTCGGTCTCGGACGGTGGCTGGTGTTGACGGTGTTGGCGGTGCTGGCCTTGGTGCCCTTGCTGGCTTTGCTGGCCCGGGTGCCCTTGCTGGCCTTGGTAACGATTTTGCCCTTGGTTGCGGTGTTGTTTACGCTTTTCGCGGCGGCGTTTGCCGCGGCTTTCGGTATTGGCTCCTCCGGTGGGATTGAAAGGTTGGGGCGGGGCCGTGGGCGCGGTATTCGCCGGAGTCGCACCCGCAGGGGGCGCGGGTTGCTGCGCGGGTTGCGGGACCGGTTGCGGGACCGGTTGCGGGACAGATTGCGGGACGGGTTGCGGGGCAGATTGCGGGACGGGTTGCGGCGCGGGTTGTTGCGCGGGTTGCGGCGCGGGTTGCTGCGCGGGTTGCGGGGCAGATTGCGGGGCAGATTGCGGGGCAGGTTGCGGCACTGTGGCGCTCACTGGGGCGGCAGAGGCCACGGATTTTTTGGCGATTTTGCTAGTTTTAGAGGAAGCGACGGCACCACCACCGGGAACCCTCCCGATGCGCCGGGGGGCGGGGGATGCCTCGGGTTGGGCCGGCGCTGGGCTGGGCGCGGCGGGTACGGGAGGGACGGTGGCGACGACGACAGGGCGGGCAGGCGCATCAGCGGTATTTTTGCGTTTGCGGGTTGGCGCGACGGGAGCGGCGTCATTTTGGCTATTGTTGCTGGCTGCGGCCACCGTGATGGCGGGGTCGGGTTGGGTGCTGGTCACCTTGCGCTGGCGGCTGACAGCCGGGGAACTGCGCTCATGGCTGGCAGCGGCAGCGCTTGCGATGGGTTCTGCGGCAGGCACTTTGCCCGCGCTTTTCTTGACCGCAGTTTTCCCAGTGGCGGCGGATTTTTTAGCCACGACTTTTTCAATAGTGGCGCTTTGGATTGCGGTCTTGCTGATAAGGTTTGGGGAAGCCGCGCGCTTGCGTGCGGGGGCCGACACCCCCTTGCGGGATGTGGGCGTTGGCGGTTGGGCTTGTTCTAAATCGTTGTTTGTCATCCGGGAGTGGGGCTGGTAGCTGCGCTTGCTTGGTGCAAGCGCGGAAGAGTGGAAGGGGGGTGAGTGGAAGGGGGGTGAGGTTCCGTTGCCCATGGGCGTGTTGCAGGGCGACGGCATCAGGCCTCGAGTTGGTCCAATAAATCGTCGGCCACCTCGAAGTTGGTGAAGACGTTGAGGGTGTCTTGATAGTCGTCGAGCAGGTCGTAGAGCTTGATGACTTGGCGGGCGATGGTTAAATCGCTGACGATACTGGGAATTTGCGGGACGGAGACGAGTTTTTCGGAGGTGGGTTGGAATCCCGCCTGGCGCAAGGCGTTAGCGACGGTGCCCAGTTCGTTGGGAGCGGTGAGGATCAGGTGTTCTTCTGAATCGGACTGGACGTCGTCAGCGCCGGCCTCGATCGCGGCTTCCATGAGGTCGTCGGCGGGCAGTCCGGCCGCGGGCAGGCGGATTTCCCCTTTCCGGTCAAATTGATAGGAAACACTGCCGAGGGTGGCGATACTCCCGCCGTTTTTGGTGAAAATGGACCGCAAATCAGCAGCGGATCGGTTCAAGTTGTCGGTGGCCATTTCGATAATGAAGGCGATGCCGGCGGGGCCGTAGCCTTCGTAGGTGACTTCCTGGATGGCGTCGCCGCCGAGTTCTCCGCTGCCTTTTTTGATGGCGCGTTCGATATTTTCGCGGGGAGTGGAGACCGCCTTGGCGAGATCGATGGCGCTGCGCAGGCGTGCGTTCAAGGCAGGATCGGCCCCACCGGCACGGGCGGCGAGGGCGATTTCATGGGCACATTTACTGAAGACGCGGCCTTTGATGGCATCGACTCTGGCCTTGATGTGCTTGACCTTAGACCACTTGTTGTGACCGGCCATAGGGGATAGTTGCAGATTGGGAATTGAAGGGATTGCGGCAACCGGCAAGCGGGATCAGTGATCAACGGGCCGGGGTGGGATTGGATGAAAATAACCCGGCGGCTGGGAGTGCCGGGGTGGCGGAACGGGTGGGGGCTGGCCCTGTGGGTGGTTCGGCAATTTGATGCGAACCACCGCTCCGGTGTTCCTACGCGCAGGAGGTTGGCTCATCCGACCGAACTTGGCAAACGATTTTTTCAGCGATTTTAAGTGCTGCGCCTCAGACACAAGACGCAAGACACAAGACTAGACATGATAAGAGAGCGCAGCGCTTCTCCATCTACTCTTCTCTTGCTGTCTTGGGTCTTGTCGTCTTGGGTCTTCTGCGGGGCAATTGCGGGGTTGCGCAGCGGATTGGCTGGTGGCATACTCGCGCCGTGAAACGAACTGTGCTCGGAATTGCGGTGGCTCTCGTCGCGCTTTGTTTGCCGCTTGCTGCGGCAGAGACCAGCGCCATGGCCAAACCGGTTGATAAGTCGCGTTCGGAGACGGATAAGACCGATAAGACCGAAAAGGCGGATAAGGCGGAGGTACCCGAGGATTTGCTGGATGATCCGCATCGGCTTGAGGAGTTGGCGGTCAATGAATTCACCGCACCGTCGATTGCCAAGTTGTTTGATACCTTGCAATTTTTGATGCCCATCCCGATGGCCGATGTGGAGCGCAAGATGCCAGCGCGGATGCCATTGGACCGAGCGGATTTGGCGATTGAACTGGGGTTTCTCATTGCCGACGGGTTTTTGGTGGTGCAGTCCGGGCAGATGGAAAAAGTCGAGGGGTTGGCCAAGGATCTGACGCGTTACGGCAAGGCGCTGGGTGCGGGGGAGCGGGTCAACCGGCATTCCGCCAGTTTGTTAGATAGTGCCAAAAAGGGCAATGTCGAGCAATTGAAGACCGAACTGCGGGCAACCCAAAAGGATGTGGAAATTGAGTTGGTGACATTGAAGGACGCGGACTTGGCACATTTGATATCGCTGGGCGGATGGATCCGCGCGCTGGAGGTGTCTGCGGCAGCGGTGGACAAGCAATTTTCAGCTGAGCGTGCACGCAAGCTCATGCGAGAGGACATCGCCGACTACTACACCGAGTCGGTGGCGGGCCTGGAGCCGCGCATTTCCGAGCGGGCGAATTACCTGGCCATGCGCGACATTCTAGCGGGCCTGCGCAATGAGATGGTGCTGGAAGATGGGCAGGAGCCGACTAAGGCGCAGCTTGCCGACATTCGCAAGCAAGCAGGTAATCTGGTGAAATTCGCACTCCAACGCCAACAATGAACTCATCGCAAACGGGCAGCACCGCGGAGAGTGGTCCGGGCATTTTGCCCGGAATTCAAGCACACGGGGAGGATGCCCGCGCCACGATGCCACTTGAACCGGGCCGCGCGGCGGTGTTGGGATTGGGCATCATCGGCTCACGGGTGGTGGCGCGACTGGCCGCAGCCGGTTGGCAGGTGGCATGTTGGAACCGCACGCCTAAAGGTTTGCCCGGCGAAGCGCCATCGCCGGAAGCCGCGGTGTCCGGGGCGGAGGTGGTTTCTATCTATCTGAAGGATGCGCCCGCCCTGCGTGCGGTGATGGCTCGGCTGGCACCCGCCTTGCGCGAGGGCCAGATCGTGTTGAATCACGCAACCGTGGACTTGGCCACGACGCGTTGGTTAAATTCCCTGTGCGCAGAGCGTGGCTGCCGGTTTCTGGATGCGCCATTCACCGGCAGCAAACTCGCTGCAACCGGCGGACAGTTGGTCTATTATACTGGCGGCGATGACGCATTGGTGAGTCAGGTGGCACCTTATCTGCGGGTCTCCGGCAGGGAGTTGCTGCCTTGCGGCGCGGTGGGGGCGGCCACGGTGGTGAAGCTGGCCACGAATTTGATTTCCGCTTGCTCGGTGCAGGCGTTGGCCGAGGCACTGGCCATTGCAACGCGCCACGGGGTAGCGGCTGACGCGTTCATCCACGCGGTGGCGGAAAATTTTTGTGGTTCGCCGCTAGCCAAATTCAAGTTGCCAACGATGGCGGCGGGTGAGTTTGAGACGCACTTTTCGTTAGACAACATGCGCAAGGACAGTGTCTATGCGCTAGATCTGGCGGGCACCGCGGGGTTGGAGACGCCGGCCATCGCGGCGGTGTCCCAACGCATGACCGAGTTATGTGATGACGGACTTGGCGGCTTGGATTTCTCCGCGCTGGCAAAACCGTACCTTGGCACCGATGCCGATCGTTAGGGATCGACAACGATACTCTCGCCGTGCGGAAAAACCGGGCATTAACCGAGATATCGGCATTTAGGCATGCGATATGTGTGATGGTTTACCATGTCACTCTGGCTCCTACTATGGCGTTAAAGCCGGGTTCATTCTGCCCGGAACCGTGAATGCGATAGGAAGTGTTGGTTAGATTTTCAAGACCGCAGTTGAGATCCAGATGCTCATTGACCTGCCATCCGGCATGCAGTGAGGCGACGACATATCCCGGCGTGCCGCCGGTGGGGATGCGTTGGTTGTCCGCCGCTTGGTCGGCAGCACTGATGCGCGATTCTGTGCCGGCCGCCTGGACCCGGCCTTCCATCCAATAATTTTTCGCCATGGTGGTCCAGCGCAGGGCCAGCGATCCGGTGAGCGGGAGGTTGCGGGTGTTCGGCCTGTTCTGAACCGGACCATCTATGTAGGCCGGAATGTTGGTGTGGCCGTCTTGCCAGGCGGCAAAGCCGCTGAGCGTCCACTGTGCGTCGATGTGCCAGGCACCTTCCAGTTCAAAGCCATACACATATCCATTGCTGGCATTGGTTGCTACCGTGGTGCTGCTGCCGTCACTGATAGGGACGCCGATGATCAGATCCCGCGCATCGGTGTAAAAGGCCGCCGTCGTTATGGATAAATTTTCCGTGTGCTGGCGCACCCCGACTTCATAAGTGATGAATTTTTCCGGATTGAGGGTCGCCGAGCCAAGTGAATCGTTGCCAGCGCGAGCGGTCGCGTTGCCCGAGAGGTCATCCAGATTAGGGGCGCGGAAAGCTTGGGAAATCCCGCCGTAAAGGGCCCAATTTGGGTTTATATGATAGAGGCCGCGCAGTGAGCCGACCAGTGAATTCCAATCTTGGTTTTGACCGGGTTGGATGACGTTGTTGCTGTTATAGAAACGTCCCACCGATGCCCGGGTGTAGGTGTACCGGGCACCACCGGTGATTTCCACGGGTTCCTGCGGCTTCCACACGTATTGCCCGTACATCCCTAGTAAATCATAGTTCGAGTCATCGCCGATCGGCAGGCTTTCGCGGCGGTTGCTATCCGACAGGTTGGTTTGATAGCCGGAAGAGTTCACCTTGTCATGGTAGTAATCCAGGCCGTAAACCAGTGAGCCGGGGCCAAGCCTGGATTCTAACATTAGATCCACGCCCAGCGTGTAGGTATCAATCGACGAGTCGCGGATCGGCCGTGAGCCGGCGGCCGGATCGCCTATGCGGTTTTGATATTCGGAGTCGCCGACGGTTTGATAGGACAGGGTGGCGTTCCAGCGTTGGATGGCGGCATTGGTCAACGGGTTTTGTCCGGCGTAGCGCAGATAGGTGAGCGTATGTGCCTGATTGAAGGTATCTGCCGCCCATTTGCCGGGTACGGCCACGTGTCCGTCCTCCGACCATCCTGGATTGTAGATGGTGCGGTGCCAACGGGAGATATCATCCTGATTGACGGTATAATGCGCCAGGGTGAGGGTCGAGTCGGTGGTTAGAGCCCAGTCGATGCGGCAGTCGAGGTTTTGCTCGGGGTAGCCGGTGTTGTGCATGCGTCCGACGGCGGAGTCCTGGATATCGCCAAAATTCTTGGCGCTGAGACCGAGCAGGATACCGAAATTGCCGCCGATGCCGGTATCGGTTTCGAGGCGGCCGATGTGGCTGCCCTGGCCATTGCTGCGATACTCATAGGACGCAGCGCCGCTGATATAGGGCTGGTCTGCGGTATTGTCGCGGAATTTGGAGGATTTGCCGAACACATTGAGCGTGCCACCGATGGCATCTGAACCGTAGAGCACCGATCCCTGGCTTTTGATCAACTCGAGATGATCGATGGCGAGAGAATCGATGGTATTCCAGTATTGGACAGGGCCGCTGCGGAATGTTGAATTGTTCACGCGTACACCATCGACGAGCAATAGGTTCTGGCGTCCGGTGAAGCCGCGAATGAACGGTGACCCCTGGCCGTAGGCTGTCTTTTGCACTAACACGCCGGGCGTGTATTGCAGGGCATCCGGCAGCGTGCGGCGGGTGTTTTCCCTGATGTATGGTGCGTCGAGGCTGGTTGTCGCATATGGGGTCTCGCTGAGCGCAGTGGCTATCCGCTCCGCGGTTACCACCAAAGGATCTAGCATATTCTGTGCATGCAGAGGGATGAGACCGGCGACGAGGATGAGGGCAACGGGTTGGTTATGGGAGGTGAATCGATGAAATTTCATGGAGTGTTGGGGTGCTCGGGGGCACACGAGATGGATCGCATATTCGCGCACGTGCCGTCAATCGACAGGGGTGGGCAAGATTTGCCCACACGTGGTCTGAAGTGGTCGGTTTTTGCTCCGGCCCTCAATATAATGTCTGGCAATCTAAAACGAGCTGCGAGCGCCGACTAGCCAGGTCCACCCGTCATAGCCGCCGCCACCGGAGCCGCCGGTTAGGTGGGTGTACTTGACGCCGCTCATCACCTTGAGCTTGTGGCCGTAAAAAAGGTAGTTCAACCCGGCATAACCGGCGAAGTAAGCATCGCCGCGTTTGTCGCCGGTGTTTGGTGCCAACGCTTCGTAACGCACGGGCAGGCAGATGCCGTTGGGATCATGACTGGCGGCCACTTGAAAGGTAGTGACCAACTGGAGTTTTTCCAGCAAGAGGTAGCTGGGCATGGCGGTGAAGCCGCAGACATCCGCCTGGCCCTTGGCACCGTTGCCCCAGAATAATTCGGTGGCCAGGGAGAATTTTCCTTGGGTTAGATCATTAGCGATCGCGATGCAATCGGAGAACATGGGCGAGGCGAGATCCCCTGGGGATTCACGGAAGCCCGGGACGCTGTTGTGCAGGTAATGCATCTGCGCTTGCGCCAGATCGAAACCCGAGCCGCAGGTGTAGTTGTAGCCAATTTTGGCCAAGGTGATGGCGCCACCTTTGAAATCCGGCCATTCATCTTCGCGTTGGTTGCTGAAAACGCCGAGCCCGTAGAGCCAGCCACCGCCAATTCCTTTGCCCGCGATCCACGTTCCGGTCAGTTCGCCACCGTAAAACTGATTGACCAGTTGCGAGCGCTCAAAAGGCAGATACTCAGCCGTTGATGCTTCCTGCTCACGCGTGAACTTCAATTCGGCCTTGCCCACCGAGGCGTTGAAGGCATCGTTAGGCGCATAGCTGACGTAGGTCTCGGCAGTGCCTTTGTAGGTGCGTGGCTCGCAATCCGGATAAATGTCGAACAAACTCTGGAATTTCCAGTCCTTGAGCATCCGCGCCCGCAGCCCCACTCGAAACCGGCGTACGTCAACGTCGTCCCAGGTGTAATTTCCCGACATATTAGCCGTGCTGAAATGACCCGCTGCATTCGACCCTGAAGCGTATTGCGTCTGCAAATGGCCTTGCAGGGCCAATTCCTCCAGCCATGGGTTGGCCGCGTTTTTGTAAAGCAACGGCAGCGACCACAGTTGATCGTAGGGCGAACCTTCCGCAACTTTGCCGACGAGAATCCCGGTGGAAGAAGCGGTGGCGGCGGGGGTGGTGGCGGTGGCCGCGGGGACGGCAGCGGCAGCAGGAGCGGGGGCGGCGTCTAGCAAACAAAGGCTGAGCAAGAGGCAGGCCGGAGGGATCGGAGCTGAGGACGTGAAGGAGAAATTAGGGAATTGCATGTATGATTACGTGGTTGGCGCAGTCTGAGGAACTTGTCAGACGCCGTGGCGCTGCGCGGTTCCGCAGAGTCTAAAGTTAAGCTGCCGCCGCAAGGATTGAGCAACTCATGCAAAGCATCTGAAACAATAGGCGCAGTCGGCCATGCAACGACCCTTGCCAATTCTCTTCAAGTCTTGTGTCTGAGGCGCTGCCTCGCGCTAGGCATCAAGCAAACGGCTTGCCTGCTAGAAACCCCAGCAACGCCTCGCGGCATTCCTCGCTGCGGGTTTGCATCAGTAAGTGCGGCCCGTCGATCCAATGACAAGTGGCCTCTGGGAAATGTCGCTCGAGTTGCGATTGGGCGTCCCAAGGGATGACCCGGTCGTGGCGTGCCTGCAACAGCAATACCCGTAACCCTGCCAACCCCGGGCAATCCACCTCGCGCAACGCCAGCACCACTCGCACCCGCTCGGCGAGCGTGGCGGCGGGCACCCGGTTGGCTATTTTTGCTAGGGAAGCCAGCAATTCCGCGGGGGCGTCCTCGCCTGTCAAAAATTGTTTTAGCAGGAACGTTGGAGGAGTGAGTGAAAGGATGGGTTGGAGTGGCAGCCAGCCGAGGCCGCCGTGTTGCGGGCTGGCACAAAACCCGCTGACGAGAACGAGGGCCTTGATGCGTGCCATCTGCTTGGCGGCCAACAGCATCGCCAGCGGTGTGGAAAACGATTCGGCTAGCAGTACCAATTCGCCGGGCGGCAGGGTGGGGGAGATGGCGGCGGCCAGCGTCTCGTAATCCTGCGGACCGTGGCTCGGCAGAGCCAAAGCCAGCGCCTGCATACCGCCCCAATCCAAGGCGAGCGCCTGCTCGAAAAGCATGGCAGAGCCATCCAGGCCGGGGAGCATCACCAGGGTTGCGGCGGTCCTATTCATGGTGGCTACGCTACGGAACTGGCCCCTAGGTTCTTCCATCGGGTTTCTCCGCGACTCATCGTGAAAAAATGCTTTTCCACGGCCTCAGGAAATTTGACCCCGCCGCCTCTTCTTTATTCCTGCCACTGCATTGACAAACCTGCCAGCATCGGGCGAGACGCCCAATAGTGTCAGGTTAGCGCATGATTTCGTCACAGAAAGCTCCGGGCAGAATGCCCGGGCCACAAGTGGCCCGGGCATCCTGCCCGGAGCCGTCTTTTGCCAAGCCATGTGCTAAGTCAGCAGTATTGGGCGAGACGCCCAATAGTGTCAGGTTAGCGCATGATTTCGTCACAGAAAGCTCCGGGCAGAATGCCCGCCGCCACGTGGCGCGGGCATCCTGCCCGCCGCCTCCAATCACGAAAATTACCATTCCGCTCGCCAAAAATAATTTTTTTTGCAAAATGACTTGCGGAGTCGGTTGAACGGGTGCAAATTCCTCCCGAAACCTCACAAAGTAGCGTTATTTACTATGGATTGAGGTTTTGGCAGCTCCAGCATTTGCCAGCACCTCTAATTCGCATCACCCATTTCCCCGCATCACCTGTCACCATGTCTGAAAAGCCACTATCCGCCAACGAAGGAATCAAGATCCACAGTAACTACTTGCGGGGCTCGATTGCTGAGGGGCTGGCAGACGCCACGAGTGGCACGCTGTCAGCCGATGACCAACAATTGCTCAAGTTTCACGGTGCCTACCAACAGGATGACCGTGACTTGCGCGCCGCACGGCGCAAACAGGGGCTGGATAAAGCTTACTCATTTTTGGTGCGGATCCGAGTGCCGGGGGGAGTGGTGACACCAGCGCAATGGCTGGAGGTTGACCGGTTGGCCACCGAGTTTGCCAACGGCACGATCAAGCTGACGACCCGTCAGGCGTTTCAATTTCACGGAGTGATCAAGTCAAATCTCAAGCGCACCTTGGCCGCCATCAATCAGGCGGCGTTGAGCACAATAGCGGCTTGCGGGGACGTGAACCGCAATGTGATGTGCAATCCCAACCCTCATCTGTCGTCGATCCACGCCGAGGTGCTCAAACTCGCACAGGGGCTCTCCGACCACCTCACACCGCAAACCCGCGCCTATCACGAAATCTGGCTCGACGGTGAAAACGTCACCTCCAGTGAGCAAGATGTGGAACCGCTCTATGGCAAAACCTATCTGCCGCGCAAATTCAAAATCGCCATCGCCGTGCCACCCTCTAACGATGTGGATGTGTTCGCCAACGACCTGGCGTTTATCGCCATCGTCGAGGGGGAAAAGCTCGTCGGCTTCAATGTTGCGGTCGGCGGCGGCATGGGCATGAGCCACGGCGTCGAAGGGTCGTTCCCGCGGTTGGCAGAGGTGATCGGATTTTGCCCGCCCGAGCAAGTCGTCGATGTTGCTGAAAAAGCGGTGCAGGTGCAGCGGGATTTTGGCGATCGCAGTGATCGCCGCCACGCTCGCCTCAAGTACACCATCGAGGATCACGGCATCGCCTGGTTTGTCCATCAACTCCACAGCTATCTCGGCTATGATCTGGAAGCCGCCCGTGCCTATCAGTTTGATCATAACGGCGACCGCTACGGCTGGGTCGAGGATGAGCGCGGCAACTTCCACCTCAACCTGTTCGTGCAAGGCGGCCGGGTGCTGGATACCCCCGCCTATCCATTGCGCAGCGGCTTGCGCGCCATCGCCGAAATCCACCAGGGCGATTTCCGGCTTACCGCCAACCAGAACCTGGTCATCGCCAATATCGCTCCCGACCAGCGCCCGCCAATCGAAGCTATCCTCAAGCAATTCGGTATCTCCGGCAGTCACCTCCAAAGCGGCTTGCGCCTCAACTCGCTGGCCTGCGTCGCCCTGCCCACCTGCGGCCTGGCCCTCGCCGAGGCTGAGCGCTACCTTCCCGCTCTTCTTACCGAGTTGGAGGAAACCCTGGAAATCCACGGCCTGCGCCACGATGCCATCACCATCCGCATGACCGGTTGCCCGAATGGTTGTTCCCGGCCGTTTCTGGCGGAAATCGGCTTTGTTGGCCGCGCCCCTGGCCGCTATAACGTCTATTTGGGCGGCGGGTTTGCCGGTCAGCGCCTGTCCAAGTTGTTTCGTGAAAGTGTCCGCGCCGAGGCTATCAAACCCTTGCTTGAACCGCTCATCGCCCATTACGCCAGATCCCGCCACCCGGGCGAACGCTTCGGCGATTTCTGCATCCGCGCCGGCTACGTCGCCGCCACCGTGCAGGGTGCCGATTTTCATCAAAACCTTAATCCCGAGGCTCTCACCGTCCGCTAAGCCACAATGCCTGCCCTGCAATTCCACACACCCGTCACCCCAGTCCCCGGCGTGGATCCAGCCGTTCTCGCCGCCACCTTGGCCCCATTGCGTGCCGGCCAACGCCTCCGTCACCTATATGACACCTTCGGATCGCGTTTGGTCGCCACTACCAGTTTCGGCATCCAGGCTGCGGCGATGCTCCACTTGATAGCCGAGCATGCGCCTAAGGTGCCGGTGGTGTTCATCGATACCGGCTTCTTATTCCCGCAAACCTACCGCTATGCCGAGGAACTCACCGCTCGCCTCGAACTGGATCTCCGGATCTATCAGCCAAATGTGACCTCCGCACGCCTTCAGGCGCTGTGGGGCGAACTCTGGCTCGATGGCAAGGCCGGGGCCGATAAATATGCCCTGCTAACGAAAATTGAGCCGCTCAACCGCGCCCTGCGCGAACTCGGTGCCGATGTCTGGCTCAGCGGTCTGCGCCGCAGCCAATCGAAAACCCGCGCCGACCGACCGCTTGCCGAGCAACAGAAAAAGACGCTCAAGGTCTATCCGATTCTCGACTGGGCCGATGCGCAGTTAGCTCACTATTTCCACGAACACGAGTTGCCGCCCCATCCGCTGGCCGCAGAAGGTTACGTCACCATGGGCGACTGGCATAGCACCCGCCCGGCCGATACCGACGCCGGGGCCGAGGCCACACGCTTCGGGGGTCACAAATACGAATGCGGCCTGCACCTAGAGTCTGGTACCCCGGATTTCCAAATATGAATAAAAGACTACAAGACCGCTTCGCTCCAAGACTTCAAGACCCAAGACAAGATAAGAGAGCACAGCGCTTCTACATTTCTTCTTCTCTTGTGTTTTGCGTCTTGTAGTCTTGCGTCTCTCCTAACTATTTACCATTAACCGCCCCCCCCCATGAACATTGCAAATAACCTGATAGCCACTGTTGGCAACACTCCACTGATTCGTCTTCATCATCTCACCGCTGGACTCGAAGCCGAGATATGCGTCAAAGCCGAGTTTTTCAATCCGCTTTTCAGCGTCAAGGACCGCATCGGCAAGGCGATGATTGAGGCAGCCGAACGCGACGGCTTGCTCATGCCCGGCGGGCTGATCATCGAGCCGACGTCTGGCAATACCGGCATTGCGCTGGCATTTGTCGCACGTGCCAAGGGGTACCGCTGTATTTTGACGATGCCGGAGAGCATGTCCATTGAGCGCCGCGTGTTGCTGCGCCTCTTGGGTGCCGAGATTGTGCTCACGCCACGGGCACGCGGCATGGGCGGGGCCATCGCCAAGGCCAAGCAATTGTTGGAAGAGCACGGGGCTGGGTCATTTGGCCCAGGGCAATTTGAAAATCCGGCTAACCCGCAAGTTCACCGCGAAACCACAGCGGAGGAAATCTGGCGCGATACCGATGGGGACCTCGATGCCTTTGTGTCCGGTGTTGGCACGGGTGGCACGCTTACCGGGGTTTCGGAAGTTATCAAGTCACGCCGCGCGATCAAGACGTTTGCGGTGGAACCGGCGGCCAGCCCGGTCATTTCCGGCGGTCAGCCCGGTCCCCACATGATTCAAGGAATCGGCGCTGGATTCATTCCCAAAAACCTAAATGTGGCAACGATTGATGAAGTTATCTTGGTGAGCAACGAGGATGCCATGGCCACCGCCCAAGCCCTTGCTCAATTGGAAGGGTTTCCCGCCGGAATTTCCACCGGCGCCAACGTCTGGGCCGCCATCCAAGTCGCTAAACGCCCGGAATTCAAAGGGAAACGCATCATCACCATCGGTTGCTCGTCCACCGAGCGCTACCTGTCCACCCCGCTGGCTGAAAAAGTCCGCGAGGAATGCGCCAACCTAACCGTCCACGACGTGTGAAGCACTAAGAAATCTACAATTTTCGGGATCCGCCCTCTTCCGTTGCCCACTGCGGCCTTACGCCAGCCACCAGGATTTTCGTAATATCAGGGGACTGAGCCACAGCTCCCGTGAGGTGGTGTCATGGCCGGGGTGCAAAAACCGGAACTTGACTCACAACGCGGAGGAATTATTATCCGCCCTCGCATCCCTTCATACCCATTCCCACCATGCACAACACCCGCGTAATTACCAGCCTCCTTCTGTCCCTCAGTGCTAGCGCTCTGGTCGCCCAGAATACCCCGCCGCCAGCACCGCCCATGCCTGCTACCCCGCCAGCGGCTGCAACTCCGGCCGCACCAGCGGAACCAGTTGATATGCAGGCGGTGAGTTACATTATTGGAGCCGACCTCGGCCAGAAACTCAAGACCAGCAGCGTCGATGCCAGTCTGGAGCAGTTGAGCGCCGGCCTCAAGGATGCGCTCGCCGGAGCGGAACCGAAATACTCCCAGGAAGAGCAACAGAAAATCATGACCGCTTTCCAATCCGAGCTGCGCGGAAAAATGGAGAAGAAGCAGGCCGCACTCGCTATTAAAAACACCAAGCTCGCCGAGGATTTTCTAGCGGAAAATGGTAAAAAACCAGGTGTCATCACCACTGCGAGCGGCCTGCAGTATCAGGTCATCAAGGAAGGTAACGGCCCGAAGCCAGTTGCGACCGATAAGGTGAAGGCAATTTACAAGGGGCAACTGATCAGCGGCACGGTCTTCGATGATTCCAAGGGGCAGCCGCGCGAATTCCCGGTCAATGGCGTGGTACCGGGCTGGCAGGAGGCCCTTCCGATGATGGCTACCGGTTCGCAGTGGAAACTTTTCGTGCCGCCGGCACTCGGGTATGGCCCGGCGCAGCGCGGCCCGGTTATCGAGCCAAACTCAGTCCTCATCTTCGAGATTGAACTTGTCGAGATCACCAAGGCCCCCGTCGCCGTCACGCCTCCGGTCTCGATGACTCCTCCAGGCGGCACCCCGGGTGCCCCGGCTACCCCTGGCACGCCACCGAGGAAACCCATAGTTGCCGTATCTCCGCCGATTTCCATTCCTCCGCTCAACAAAGAGAACAGCAGCGCGCCTAAGCCTGACGGCAAAAAGAAAGAGTAACGGCCAGCTTGGCCATCCCCGATGCAACTCGTTTGCCGCGCATTGTGCTCTATCCTGCTGGCACCGTTGGCTGTGCTCCACGCGGCTGACACCCCGCCGGTCAAACCCAACATCGTGTACATCCTTGCCGACGACCTCGGCTATGGCGATGTGCAATGCCTCAATGCACAACGCGGCAAAATCAAAACACCCTGCCTCGATAAGCTCGCCTCGCAAGGCATGACCTTCACCGATGCCCATGGCGGGTCCTCGGTTTGTACGCCCACACGCTACGGCTTGCTAACCGGCAGATATGCGTGGCGCAGCCTGTTGCAACGCGGCGTGTTGGATGGTACCAACGATCCACCGCTGATTGCCGCGGGTCGGCTCACCGTGCCGGCCGTGCGCAAGCAGCACGGTTACGCCACCGCAGCGCTGGGCAAGTGGCACCTCGGCTTCGATTCGCAACTGCCGCCCGCTGACAAGGCGTTGGATATGCAGGCCCGTAAAACGGCCAACGACGGCAAGCGCGAGTCGGGTGGCCTCGGTCTGCCGGTGGGTACCCACATCATCGCCGGGCCGATCACGCGCGGGTTTGATTACTTCTGGGGTTGCTCGAACTCCCGCACCATGTCCGGTTTGATAGAGAACGACAAGGTCATTGAAAACATCAAGCCTATCACCATGTTGCCGCGGCTTGGCGAGCGTGCGGTGAGTTATGTGGCCGAGCACGCGGCCGACGCCAAAGCAGGCAAGCCGTTCTTCCTCTATCTGGCGCTCACCTCGCCGCACGCGCCTATCGTGCCTGCCGCCCACTGGCAGGGAAAAAGCGGGCTCGGCACGTACGGTGACTTTGTGATGCAGACCGATGCGGTGGTTGGCGCGGTACTCGCTGTGCTGGACCAGCACAACCTAACTGACAATACGCTGGTTATTTTTGCTAGCGACAACGGGTGTGCGCCGCAAGCCGGGGTGGCGGCGTTGGAGAAGCAGGGGCATTTTCCCAGTGCGCAATTTCGCGGCTATAAGTCCGATATCTGGGATGGCGGCCACCGGGTGCCGTTTCTGGTGCGCTGGCCCGGCAAGGTCAAGCCCGCGTCGCTGAGTAACCAACTCATCTGCCAGACTGACCTGATGGCTACCTGCGCGGAGTTGCTCGCGGCTAAACTCCCTGCCTCCGCTGCGGAAGATAGCGTGAGTATCCTGCCGGTGTTGTTGGGAACCGCCACTGCTCCGCTCCATGAGGCAATTGTCCATCATTCCATCAACGGTATGTTCGCTATCCGCCAGGGCCAGTGGAAACTCGAACTCTGTCCAGGCTCCGGCGGTTGGGGCTCACCCAGTGACCCCGCAGCCACCAAACTGGCCCTCCCATCTATCCAACTCTATGACGTGCACAGCGATGTCTCCGAAGCCCATAATGTCCAAGCCCAAAATCCTGAGGTGGTCGCACGTCTCACCAGTTTGTTAGATAAGTATGTCACCGATGGCCGCAGCACCCCCGGCCCGAAGCAGGCCAATGATGTCAAGGTAAGTGTTATTAAAACGGCTACCAAGAAAGCGAAGGCGGCCGGTGAGAAGGCCGCCAGTTAATGGGGGCAAGGAGAGGTGGCGTCCCGCCCAATACTGGCAGGTTCGTCAATGCGGTGGCAGGAAGAAAGAAGAGGCGGCGGGCAGGATGCCCGCTCCACGTGGCCCGGGCATCCTGCCCGTAGCCTTCTGTAACAAAAGCATGCGCTAACCTTGACCGTATTGGACGTCCCGCCGCCATTGGCCCATGCGCGGAGCAAGGGCTATCGCTTGGCATCTCATTCAAAACTCGTGCTTGCGACGTATTGATGTTTTGTTAGCTAGGCGGTGCCCCGATAAATCCCCTTGCCCGCGCACAACTGGCGGGTATTCTGCCCGCACAGGGCCAATTTTTTTCCTGTGCCATGCACGCCGAACCAATCAACAAAACCACGCCGATGAAAACCAACCGATCCACCACCATGCTCGCTGTGGGTGCCGTCTCCCTGGCATTCGCCGCCGCCGCCGCCGCGTCCCCCCGACCCAATGTCCTGTTTATCGCGGTGGATGACCTGCGACCGGAAATGGGTTGTTATGGCAATGAGGTGGTCAAAACCCCGAATATCGACCGCCTGGCCGCACGCGGTATCGTGTTCAAACACGCATACTGCCAGCAGGCGGTGTGCAGTCCGACGCGCAGTTCGCTGCTGACCGGACGGCGGCCGGATACCACGCGGGTGTGGGATTTGAACACCCACTTCCGCGCCGCTCTGCCGGAGGTGGTCACTTTGCCACAGTACTTCAAAGCTAACGGCTACCATTGCGCCGCTCTCAATAAAATCTATCATCACGGGTTTGAGGATGGCCGCTCGTGGAGCGAACCCCATTGGTATCCTAACGGACAAACGATCGATACCGATCCGGCCGACTGGAGTAAGCGTATCGTCAAGAATGTGGGTCCAGGCGTGCAGGAGCATGCGAGGCAGCTGCTGCCCGCAGACAATGACAAACCTAACGCCGGCAAATCCGCCAAGACTCCCAAAGGCCCGGCCTTCGAGGTCAGTTCGAAGAGTGATGACGAACTTCCAGACGGCTTCACTGCCGCAGAGGCGGTGAAGCGCTTGCATGAGTTGAAAGGTAAACAACAACCGTTTTTCTTGGCGGTGGGATTCCTCAAACCGCATCTGCCGTTCGTTGCGCCCAAGAAGTATTGGGACCTCTACGACCCAGACAAAATCCCGCTACCCCTGATCGACCATCTACCGGATGGTGCGCCAGCTTTCGCCGGCCACGATAACGGCGAACTGCATTCCTACTCCAATGTGCCTAACGGAAATCCGATCCCCTCCGCGTTCGCCAAGACACTGCGCCACGGCTACTATGCCTGTATCAGTTATACCGACGCTCAGGTCGGAAGATTGTTAGATGCATTGCAGAAAGAAGGCCTGGCCGATAATACGGTGGTGGTATTATGGGGTGATCACGGGTGGCAGCTCGGTGATCACGGGTTGTGGCATAAACATACCAATTTCGAGTTGGCCACCCACGCGCCGCTCATCCTCAGCCTGCCCCAACAAAAAAACGCCGGTCAGAAATGTGCTGCCGCCGTCGAGTTTGTGGACGTCTATCCGACGCTTGCCGACGTGTGCGGCTTGCCCATACCGGCCGGTCTCGATGGTGTTAGCCTCAAGCCATTTGTGGAAGACCCCGCCAAGGTGGCCACCAAAGTGGCGATCAGTCAGTATCCGCGCGGTGGGGCGCAAACCGCCGGCAAGTCGCTCATGGGTTATAGTATCCGTGACGAGCGCTGGCGCCTGACGTTGTGGCGCGACCGCAGCGATGCCAGCATCGCCGCCACCGAACTCTACGATGAACAAAACGATCCGGCCGAATCTAAAAACCTCGCCGCCGCCAATCCCGAGATCGTCAAACGCTTGAGCGCATCCTTGCCGCCGCCTATCAAGGCCCCGCCGCCCAAAGCCAGCTCGCCACGCATCTCCTCAACCGCCAGCACAGACCGCTCGGCCTTGTTCGATAAGCGCGACAAAAATCACGATGGCAAGCTGAGCTTCGAGGAATTTTCCAGCAAGCAGGCCGATGCCGCGCTCATGAAATCGCGCTTCGAGGGTTGGGATACGAACAAGGATGGAGTCCTCTCACGCGAGGAATTCATCACCATGGGCGGTAAACACTAGCAAAAAAGCCCGGCCCGTCACACTGACGAACCGGGCTTTTGTGACTCAGACAAGATTACTTGCCGTGATGGATCACCGGCGCGGGTGTGGGAGCCGGTGCTTTGGATGTGCAGGCTGCAGCGAACAATGAGGCTGCGGCGGCTAGAATGGCGAGCTTGATGAATTTCATGGCGTTGGTATGGTTATTGTTGTTGTTTCGCGATCCCACTGGGAAGCGCACGGACCGGAATTTGCACTTTTTCCCGGAACTGGCAAGAATAATAGTTAATAATAGTTAATTTTGTGTGCCGGGCAATCAGGTGCCTTGGGTCTGAGGAGCAGGCTTGCTAGTCACCTCTTCGTGCGACCCGCCATCGCTTGACGGCATCGCGTGGGTGCTGATAAATGATCGCGCACTTCGGCTTTGCTTCTCGGTGGTTTGAAATTGGATGATTATTGCTGTAACTGCGGCCATACTCCCCACCTGAAGAGTGCCCTGCTTCATCAGATACCCCCTTCCATTCCTTAGCCCGCTCACCCGCCATGACGGCTGGAAACATAGCTCCCATGAAACGACCTAGTCCTGAAAATCTGCCAGCCATCTGCATGCTAGTTGCAGCCGCACTGAGCGTTCAGATCACTGCGGCCGATTATCCTCTGGGTAGCCCGCCCGTCGGCAGCGTCAAAGTTACCGGCGGTTTCTGGGGGCCCCGGCTCTCTTCCAATGCCACTTCCACCTTGCCTCACAATCTTAATTTTTTGGAAAAATCTCCGCGTCTAGCTAATTTCGACAAAGCCGCAGGTATCGACCACCGGCCATTCGCCGGCAATGCCGCTTACGATTCCGATGTCTTCAAAATCATCGAAGGGGCCGCCTACACGTTGCAGACCCGGCCCGGTGACGTCGATGCCGATGCGCTCGAGCGGCAAGTGGGCCGCATCATCGCCGCCCAACAGCCCGACGGGTTTTTATGCACCAAGTATATTCTGGACGCACCCGCAACCCGCTGGGACGATAACCGCAAGTCGCATCTGCTCTACAGTGCCGGCCATCTCTTCGAGGCCGGCGTGGCCTACTTTGATGCCACGGGTAAGCGAAACTTGCTCGAGGCATCCCGCCGCTACGCCGATCTCATCGATGCCAGGTTCGGGCCGGGCAAGGTTCATGATGTCCCCGGTCACCAGGAAATCGAACTGGCTCTCGTCAAACTCTATCGGGCTACCGGCGAGCAACGATACCTCAACCTTTGTAAGTTTTTCCTCGATGAGCGCGGACACGTGCACGGGGGTGCCGAGGACGGGCACGCCGAAAAACCCCGCTCCGCCGACTACGACCAGGACCGGGTGCCACTCATCGAGGAAACTCGGGCGGTCGGCCATGCCGTGCGCGCCGGCTATACCTATGCCGCCATGGCAGATATCGCCGCGCTATGCAGCGATGCCCATTACTCGCGGGCTCTGGACCGAATCTGGCGCGATGTGGTTGAGAAAAAATTGTATATCACCGGCGCATCGGCCACGGGTCAGTATGGCGACGAGGGGTTCGGTGATCCGTATTGCCTGCCTAACGAAACGGCTTATTGTGAGACATGCGGCACGGCTGCAACCGTCCTGTGGAGTCAACGCATGGCACTGCTGCACGGTGACGCCAGCTATATCGATGTGCTTGAGCGTGCCTTGTATAATGGCGTACTCTCCGGCATCTCGCTCACCGGCGACAGTTTCTTCTACACCAATCCGTTGGCCAGCCGCGGTAATGACCGCCGCCACGCCAGCTTCGATCCGGCCTGCTGCCAATCCAACCTTGTTAGGATATTGCCGCAGGTGGGTGCCATGGCCTATGCCAGCAATGCCGCAGCCGCCTATGTGAACCTCTTCGTGGCTGGCGAGGCCTCTCTTGACACTGCGGGAGGAACCCTGCGCCTAAAACAGGAAACCGCTTACCCACTCGATGGGCGGATCAGAATCACGGTCGAGTCCGCAACTAGCAACCCGTTGACGATCGCAGTGAGGATTCCTGGTTGGGCGATGAACAGGCCGGTTCCCAGCGACCTCTATCACTTCGCCACGCCCAGCAAGGACATCCCCTTGATCTCCATCAATGGTAAGGCGTTTGCCTTGGACCCGGAAATTCCCTTGCCCAACGCTCCCGTTAGCAACGGATATGTTCGCCTGCTGCGCTCATGGCTTCCCGGCGACGTGATCGAGTTGTCTCTCCCCATGCCTGTCCGCCGTGTGCTGGCCAACAACAAAATTCTGGCAGACCGCGGCAGAGTGGCCTTGCAACGCGGACCATTGGTGTACTGCGTCGAGGCCATCGACCACGACGATTTACGCACCGATGCGCTTGTGTTGCCGGATGACGCTTTGCTAAATATAGAGCGGCGCAATGATTTGCTAGGTGACGTGGTCACCATTGTTGCCGACGTTCAAGCCGTGCTTGAGGTGAAAACTGTTGACCCCGCCGTGCTGCGTGCGCAGCGCATGGTGG
>JBAXOP010000060.1:0-21667 GCA_037133195.1 Verrucomicrobiota bacterium
AGTTTAGTACTGCCGCTGGAAGTGGATAGGACGAGGCGACACCATTCTTGGAAACACCGGACGGATACCAGTCTTGCCAGAATCCGGTGGTTCCATTAGCGAGATTGTAGCTCGAGTCCCGCGCGGCGTTGCGACCGAGGAAACAACCGCTGCCGTTCCAATTGGCGTTGGGCGAACGCACGACGACATATTGTTCCTTGGTGAACATGAGACCGGCACAATCGAGCCATGTGCCCGTGCCCCTGATATGCACTGAGGGCTTGGAAATCTGGGTATCGCTCGCCACGAGCACCGGCGTCCCGCTGCCGGTGACGGCGTTATTTCCCTTGCCCGATTGATCCGCCCAGGCCGTGACGGCATTCGCGCCGGTGGTGGTGACCCCCCGCGACGCATCATACCAGCAGACTATGCCGTTGGTGACGGGCATGACGAGCGTGCCTGATGTCATGGTGATCCCCGACTGAGTGCCGGTGATCGATCCGGTCATGGTATCTGTGGCGGTGATCGACTGGGTGCCGGAGGCAAAGAGCGTCACGCCGCTGGTGAAGGTATGCGCGCCGGCATCACCACTGACAAAGGTATAGTTGGCAGGCAGGGCTGCGGTGGTATCGCTGCTGGTGAAACGCACCGTGCCAGTGTAGCCGGTGACTGTGTTGCCATAAGCATCTTTGGCGGCTACCGTCACACTGCCCGCCACGCCGACCGCTCCTAGGTTTGGAAATCCGGTGACCGCCAGCGTGGTCGCGCCGCCTGCGGACACAGTGATGCCGGACTGGGAGCCGGTGATTGCGCCCGTCACGGTATCGAACGCGGTAAGGGTGTGGTACCCCGTTGTCTTCAGCGTTACGGCATTGGTGAAAGTGTGCATGCCGCTGTCAGCACTGACAAATGTATAGTCGGCCGGCAGGACCGCTGAGGCGTCGCTGCTGGTGAAACGCACAGTACCGGTGTAGCCGGTGAGTGTGTTGCCTGCGGGATCCTTGACGATAATCGTCACGCTGCCCGCAGTGCCCGCTGCTTGGACCGATGGAAAACCGGTGACTAGCAGCCTTGGCCCGGCGGTGGCGTATGCCGTGTTCATGCCGTACTTGACCGTCAGGTAGGAGCCCACCAATGCCTCATCCGCCGACGATAGTGCGGCATCGTAACCGAGGATTTCGGCAACATCAAAGTCCATCGTGCCAAGGGTTTCATTTTTCCCGATCTGATAGAATGGGTAGGTTGCGAGATTCGCTGCACTCGCTTGGTTATCAACGGTGATCTTGAGAATCATGTAGTTGGTGATAGGCGATAGATGGAAGGCGCTGCCAGATATGCTATTTTGCGTCAACGGTGTGCCATTCTTGGAAACGGACGCCGGGAAGTGGTCTTGCCAGAACCCGTCGGTGCCATTGGCCATATTGTAGCTGGAGGATCGCACTGTTAGGAAAGTATCTGATTTGCGGCCGAGGAATGAGCCGCTGCCATTCCAAGTGGCGTTAGGTGAGCGCACCACGAGGTATTGCTCCTTGGTGAACATAGCTCCGGCACAGTTGAGGTAGGTCGAAGCGCCTCTGAGATGCACCGCTGGCTTTGAAATCTCGGTGTCGCTCGCCACCAGGGTCGGTGTGCCGCTCGCCGTAGTTGCGTGATGGCCGTTGCCCGATTGGTCGTTCCAAGTCGTTACGTTGCTGCCGCTGGTCGTGACGCCTTGGGCGGCATCGTACCAGCAGGCCACGTTGGCATTGGAGATGGTTGGAGGAGCCCCGGCGACGACCTTCAAACTTCCCGCGACCCCAGTGAAGCTGTAGTTGGCTGCGGCCATGCCACCCACTGAGACGCTGATGGGGTATATTCCCGCCGGAGAAAGTGGGTCTGCGGCACACGCCAGGATCGGCGTGCCGGTCACCGCAGCAGTGGCGAGGGTTTCACTGTTCTGATACCCACTAATCTGATAGGTCAACACCGGGCTGGCATCCCCCGGGCTGCGGATCTTGTTGTCAGCCGTCACCAATAGGGGCGCCTTGTTTACGAGTTGGCTCTTGGCCGCGGCGGAACTTGTCAGGGAGACTCCGTAGCCGCTGAAAACCGCAGTGATCGGATGCGTGCCGGCCACCAGCGTGGTGGTGGCGTAGCTTGCCGCGCCGGTGCCGGCGTTGATCGCGACCGGAGCACCCAAAGTACTACCGTTATCGTAGAATTGCACCGTGCCACCTGCGGGCAACGGCGTCACCGTGGCCGTAAGGGTCACGGATTGTCCATACGTTGAGGTGCTGGTCGCGGCGAGCGTGGTGGTGGTGGTGGCGGGAGCGGCCACTGTGAAGTTGTTGGTTATGGAATCGACAGTGACCGGCGTGCCGGCGCTGTCGGTCACCCTGGCGTAAACCTGATAGGAGCCGTTTGCCGGAGTGCCGAGGGATTGTGTGAAGGTCGGGCCGGTACCGCTCTGGGTGCTGCCTACCTGAACCATGCCGACACCGGTGTTGGCGAAAAATTTGACCGTATAGGGGCTCGTGCCGAATGGCGAAACCACGGTGGCGCTGGCCGAAACGGACGATCCGGACGGATAGGCTTGGCCACTGAACGGGCTGTCGAGTCTCATCATCAGCGGCATGGGGGTGTAGGTGCTTGTGATTGCGTACTTGGTGGCCAGGTAGCCGCCGATCTGGTTTTCCTCGGCGGTAGTCAGCACGCGGTTGAACGCAATGATCTCGGCCACGTCTTGGTAGCCGTTGCCCCAATTGGTATTCGGGCGGCCGATCAAGCCGTAGGCGCTGGGGTAATTGACAGGATTGACCTTGAGCACCATGTAGCTATACACGTCTGCCATGCCGTAGGGATTGCCGTTGGCGTTGTTCTGCACCACGGCCGTGCCGTTCTGCGATACCGCCAACGGAATGTTGCTGCCCCACATCCGCTTGGTGCCATTCTCCAGCATCCAGTGATTGTTGAGCGTCTGTTGGCCGAAGGGCCCACCCCAGTCGCCACCCCACTGGTTCGGGTTCGCCGCGTCACGTGCGTAATTGCCCGATTTGAAGACGATGTATTCCTGCTGGGGGATGATGTTGAAGTTGATCTTCAGATAGTTGTTGCCGCCTTGGAACTTGATCGCCGGCCGGCCATTGATTTGGTTGGTCGCCAATAGGGGAGTGCCCGCTCCCAGGGTGGCATGGTAGCCATTGCCCGATTGATCGGCCCAGCCGGTGGCGTTGCTGCCGCTGGTGGTCACGCCCTGCGCGGCATCGAACCAGCATTGTAGGCCGTTGATGACAGGCAGTTGCGCTTGGGCGCTTCCCGCCACCGCCACTGCGACCGCTGCCAGAGCGAGATGTTTCAGGGCGGAACTGACATGATGACTTATCTGTGGTTTTTTCATGGTTATTGTTAGGAAATTGCTTTCGGGGTGTGTGTAGTTGAAGGATCCGGCGGGGGGCTTGGCTGTGTTACTTCCGCCCAAGCCGGACCTGTGGGCAGGAAAAAAGGGGTGAGGGCTTGTTGCAGCTCTATTATCTAAAAATCCGTCGAGCTGTCTAGTCTGAAAATATCGAGGCAGACAATTTCAAATTGAAGCCCGTGATCGACATGCCGGTGAGCCGATTGACTGATAGGTATATGTTAGACCTGTTTGCGCTCACGTCCGGGGTGCCCGACCCAGCCTCAGAACACCTGGCTTCAAGGCCTCCGGGGTCGATACAGATCAGTGGGCTAGCACCGCCAAAGAGGCTGGCATGGGCTATATTCTTTTCCTAGCAAAACACCACGACGGATTCTGCCTGTGGGATACCCAGACGACCGAGCGCAAGGTGACCAAGGCACCGCTGGGCAAGGACGTGCTGCTTGTCTGATATCCACCCCGCCATGGCTGAGGTTCCGTGAGAAGGTGGATTTCAACCTGCTACACCCAGGAAACTACGGTGACCATGGCCTGGCGTAGTGGTAGGCAGGCCGGGCACTTGCGGCATTGATGAACGCAGCACGGTTACCTAGCAGCAGCTTTTCGCTATCGTGCAGGGTGGCGGTGGTGCCGTCTAACTCGACCCAGCCTATCTGGGCGGGGCTTAGCGATGGATCGTTGTACAGGTAATAGCTAGTATAATCCATAGTGCCGGGGGTGGCATCCGCATTCCAAAGCATAAACGAATCGGCGGTAGTGGCTTCCAGACTTCCGAAGAACCCATTTGCCAGAGTCATCTCACGACTGTCGGCGCCAGTAGCGGACTGGGTCACCGGATAGCCGCCGGCCACCAGGTTGTTGCCCTCAGCTAGCGGTTGAACGAAATCATTCATGCGCACCTCGCCATAGTTCAATATAATCACTTGGGCTGGCGTGGGACGATTATCGGGGTTGTTATAGAAAAACACACCTTGCCCCGGTGGAATCACAGTGGATCCTTCATCGGTCTTGTCTGTGTTGTCCTCTACAACTACCCAATGTGACTCGTCAGTGGCTTCGTCGTAGTAGAGCCAGTATGTATTCCATGCGCCACCCGCGTACACCTGTACTTGGTTGGCCGTCGTTTGGCTGCTGGTCGCCCCGAGGGCACCCGGCGGGAACATTGAGTCAAGCGTCCAGTGTGGGCGAATGATTACACTGGAACCTGCTAGACTGGCTGGCGGGGCACCAGTGAGGGTATTGAATGGTGGTGTGGCCGCGTAGAGGTTGATGTCATTGGCCAGGGTCAGCGAATTGGTGCCCACAGATACCACATCAAAGCGCTGTCCTTCATGGGTGCCGGCGCTCACTTCAAGGTAGTAGGTGACGCCGGGTATCGCTGGAATGATGTTGGCAAGGTTTACGGGACCCGCACTTGTGGTGAAGTTAAGCGTTTGACCGATGACTCCGTTGACAAGATCTACGGTGCCGTTGAAAACCGCGGTGGCCAGGTACGGCTTGTTGAATGTGCTGGTGCCGGGTGCCAACTTTGTTTCGCTCCAACCGAGCACTTCGGTGTGTGAGGTTCCCCCACCAGGCCCAGTGAAATCCACGCGGATGCGTACGAAGCCTTCGCCATCGACAATTGGCCAAGTCACATTCTCAAGGTCGCGGATGACGACGGTTTCCGTGCCATCGGGATTGCCATCGTTATCGAGATTGCTAAATACATAAACACTCAGTGGTATGCCCGAGGCGTCTAGAACGACGCTGCCGTTGGCGTCTGTGAGGTAGCCGTAGGCAGAGGGATCAACAATGATTGTCATCGAGTTCCAGACGACTGGGTTGGTGAGCGACGCAGCGTATTCCAGGGTGTAAGTCATATCCTTTTCGCCACCTGCGGTGCGGCGGAACAGGCCGTCAATGGCCTCAACTCCTGGAGCAATGATGAATGGACTGTGGTCCGGGTAGGTCTGCCGGAAATCTATGAAGTCATTGTCGGTATTGGTCGCCCCGGCAACGAGTGCGACGGGGGTCTGGTCGCCGATGAGATTGGCATCGCCCGTGCCGGTCTGATTATCTTCGAACGACGTATCCTTGTCCGATAGGCTGCCATAGTGGGTCGGTTGGGTTTCAGCAATCTTGTAGTTGCCGGGTGCCGCGGTGAATCCATAGGTGCCATCGCAACCTGTGATCTTCGTCATTGGAACCCCCTGATCGTTGAGAACCGCCTTGCCGTTGCTATCGAGCAGCGAGAGCAGCACTCCTGCCAGTGCCGTGTTGCGCACCGGGTTGCCGTCGTTGTCGGTGGTGTAGGGGTAGCCGTCCGCGTGGAGCCACACGGTGCCGGTGATCGAACCAAGTGCGATCGGCGTGGTCGCAATACTGGCTGTGTTGTTAGTAGTATCTGGATCCTGCTCGGTGCCGTTGATAGTAGCCACATTCAGGTAAGTGCCGGTGGCATTGACCTTGGCTGTAACTTGCAGCGTGGCGTTGCCAGCATTGGCAAGATCGCCGATGACCCAGGCTCCGGTCGCGGCATTGTAGGCCGGGGCCGGGTTGGCGCTGATAAATTCATAGCCACTGGGCAGTGTGTCGGTCACGCTCACGCCGGTGGCGGACGATGGGCCGTTGTTTGTAGCGCACAGCGTGAATACGACTTGCGAGCCGACATTTGGCGCCGGGTGATCGACGTTCTTGCTGATTGCCAGGTCGGTGAGCATGGAATCCACGAAGTTAGCAATTCCGGATTCGCCTGCAGATATTAGTATTGCGACCTGATTCGGTGTCAGTGAAACATAACCACTTGGATCTTTTTCCACCACCATGTAGCTGCCTGGTAACACAGAGCCGAGCGTATAGGCTCCTGATGCAAGGGTCGTGGTCGTGGTAACGAGCGTGCTGGTAGCGGCATCTCGCAACTCAAGCGTCACGCCGCTGATCGGGGCCTCGCCAAGCTTGTCGCTGTTGGTGTCGGCGAGCACCGATCCGGAAATGGTCCCAAGTCGGTAGTCCTCAAAATCCTGATGGTTTTTGACCATGCGATCATCAGTATTGCCGCCGATGCCATCGGCACCGAAATTCAGGGTCACGGTGATATTGTCGGGGTTAGCGCCATCGGCGTCGGCCCAGCTCAGATAAGAAGCCGGGTTGGTCTTGCATACTTGATAGATCCCCGGTGCCAGACCGGTGAAACTGTAGGTGCCACTAGCACTGGTCGTCTGGGGGGGGAACACTCCATCGTCGCTCGTGTTTAGGATTCCATCCACTCCCGCATAGCACAGGGTGATGCTGGCACCGGACAGACCCGCCTCTCCGGTATCTGCCAAACCATTTCCGTTAGATCCGGCGACCACCGTGCCGGCGATGCTGCCGAGCACTAGGTTATAGCCGAAATTTTTTCCGTTAACGGCGGTATTGGCCATGGTGAAGGTGGTGGTGCTGTTATTAACGCCATCTGGATCGTAAGTATTAACGAATGCACAGTTCGGAAGGGTGGCCGTGTTTACAGTGATATTGACTAAGGCGGGAGCCGGTACTCCACTGAGGGAGTAATTGCCCGAGGCGTCGGTTATGACCGTGTAGGTGATACCAGCGATCGAAAGCATGACAGTGACGTTGGCCAGATTGGGTTCGTCTGCTGTCTTGATGCCGTCGCCGGCGCTACCGCCACCGGCTCCATTGTCGTTCCAGATATTGCCGCTTACGCTATAGTTAGTGGCCGTTGGGTGATAACCGAAGTTGCGATCCAGCAGCGGAATACCACCGTTGATGGTGGCCCCCGCCGTACTGCCACTCGTCCATTCGGTTGATGGATGGGCGCTCGGGGCTGCATCATAGCCGGTGGGAACAGTAGTTCTAGCAACACTGACGATGTAGTTACCATCGGCTATTCCGACGAAAAGATACTTGCCGCTGGCATCGCTCAGTTGGGAGTCAAGCAGGGTGTCGCCGGTATCGGCTATGTTATTGTTATTGGTGTCGATGTACAGTTCTAGCGTCACGCTTGCCAATCCAGCTTCGCCAGCGCCTTGCACACCGTTGCCATTGACGTCAGCGAAAATGGTGCCGCCGATCTTGCCGCAGTTATCCACACCGAAGTCAAATACCGGATGGAAATCATCGCCTGGATAGGCATGAAACGCATAACTGGTTGGCGTGGTGGTATCGGTGAGTGACGGGTTACTGGCCAGTACATTCGGGGTGCTATAGGTAAGTGTGTAGTCGCCCTCGGGGACGATGAAGTAGAAGTGGCCGCCGGTATCGGAGGTGACAGTGGCCGCCACCGGGCTATTTGAAAGATCAAAGCCGGTGAGGGAAATTGTCACCGACGGCAGACCTGCCTCGCCGACATCAAAGACGGCGTCGCGGTTGGCATCCCAGAAGACATTGCCATTCACGCGGGCACCTTGGAAATAGCCGAAGTCGGCTCCCAGATAGGTTTGGCCGCCGGCAAGAGTTTTGACTTGGACTTCGGCCGTGGTGGGCACCACGTTGCGGATGCCATCGGTGATGAAGCTGTCCTCATACACATCCACCAGGTAGTTGGCGGCCGGCAGGTTGTTGAAAAGGTAATGACCGCTGGCATCCGTCAGGGTGCCTGCAATCTGATAATCCCCGTTGGAAACATCAAGAATGCCATTGTTGTTAATATCCACATAGAGCGTCACATAGGCATTGGTTATGGGCCGTTCGTTGCTGTTCCAGATTTGGTCATCATCGACGTCCCACCACACGCAGCCGCCCAGCGTGCCATACAAAGTGGTGGTGGTTGTGGGAGAAGTCTGGAGCAAGGTTGCGTTGTTTTTCAATTGCGCTGTGTTTGTCACCACACTCACACCCGCGTTGGTGTTAACTGTAGTGGCAAAACTTAGCGGTGGCGTGACCAGCACGGTGTTGGCGGTGGCTTGTGCCCAATTTCCTCCGATACTGCTGGTTGGCGTGACTTTGAATGTTAATTCACCTGGATTGCTGCCAGCCACCGTTGTGCATGTGTAGGTAAAGGTGGCCGAGCCATTGTTGAGCGTGGCAGTCGTGGGTGTGGCCGCACTGCATACGACCGACGCACCGTTGCTGCCGGTGGCGATCAACCCGCCGGGGGTGAGTGTGCCTACATTGCCTGTGGCAGAGGCAGTCAGCGTGACGCTCAGCTTGTCACCCGAGGTCAGCAGGCTGCGGTTGGCGCTCAGGGTAGAGGTGACGTTGACGCTGGCAGCGGCGGGTTTCAAAGCTAGCAGAATTGCACCCCATTTTTGATGTTTGTTTAACGTTGCTGATCCGGCACCGGTCGGGCCTGGCATGGCTTTCGTGGCCCATCCCGCAGCAATGGTTTGGGTAGGATTATAACTGAACGAACCGGTGGCTAGTGCGCCCGGTGAAGTCGCCGTCGCGATTACGGACACCGTTCCGGCATCGTCCCAAGCCATCACCGGCATCAGCACTAACGCGTTGGCCGAAACCGTGGTGATGGAAGTCACGCCGGAAACATCGCTGCTGGAGGTGTTGACCGTGGCTGTTTTGTTAGCAATATCAAAGGGGCCGCCGCTGGTTCCATCGGGTTTCTTGCCGCCGACGGTGTCAACTCCGGAGAAGGCAACGATGGCCGCTGCCGCCTCACAATTCGTCGTATCCAAGGTGAATGTATAACTTGTGATGCCCGCATCCGTAGAGTTGGCCACCTTATATAAAACTGCACCTCGATGAAGTCTATTTTTCCCTTCGTAGGATGCGTTGCATATGGTATTCCAACCGGCCAATGAAGGGAATACGGAGCCATCAGCCAGAGCCATGTTCACGATCATGACATCTCCCGCCAGCACTCCGGTCGGCTTGTTAATGGTCAGTGTTTTGACTTTGGAGGCGCTGGCCTTGGTGGTTGAGCCGCGTTGGGTTATGGCCATGGTGGGTCCTATTGAAATCGTCGTCGGCCCCCCAATCACCGCTGTGGCAGTTGAACCAAGATTCCATGTGAGTGTGCCGCCCGCCTGCGTGGCACCGGCATTGGCGCTGGCATTCTGATAGCTCGTACCGGTCGGCACGACATCGGTCACTGTGGCGTTGGTTAGCTGGGTAGGTCCCGGGTAATAGGGACGGATATTGAACGTGAGGGGATCTCCAGCACTCGCCGTGGCCTTGTTCACGGTCTTACCGATGAACACCAGGGTAAATGGGAAATCAATGGTGGTTAGAGCCTGGCCCGCTGCGAGGGTAAAGGCGCTGTAAGCTCCACCGCTCACGGAGCACACCAGATCCACTGGAATATCGGAGTTCGTGAGGTTCAGTTTGACGACATAGGTGCCTGCCGGGCGTCCTGCAAATGTGTAGAGTCCGTTACTATCAGTTTTGGTCGTGGTGAGCAAGGTAGTGCCGTTGCTGGCGTAGAGATTGACGGTAACGTTTAGCAGCGGCGAATCACCAGTGTCGTATATCCCATCGGCATCCGCGTCGTAGAAAACCATGTCGCCGATCGACCCGGTGGTGGCGGATTGTTGATAACCGAAATCGACGGTAAGAACCGAGCCGTTGAGCGGGAGCGAGGCGGCACCTTCATTGATAGGATTGGCAGCTGCGCCCGGTGGATTGCCAGTGTTGGTGCCGACAGGAGGTGAGGGGATTTTCACGATATAATTGCCAGCAGGCAAGCCGGTAAAAAGGTAATTTCCGTTGGTATCGGTGATTTTCGTTCCAATGAGTGTGTCGCCAGTATCCCATATTCCGCTGTTGTTCTCATCGTTGTAGAGCGTCACGGTGGCACCAGTGATTCCCGGTTCACCCGCGTCCTGGGTGCCGTTGCCATTGGTGTCTGTATATACGGTGTCTCCAATCTGAGCGCCTCCCACCGTGACCGGGGCTTCCGGATGTGGACCTATCTTCTTGCCTTCAAAGGCCAGATCCACCCCGTTGTAGTAGGTGCCGGCGGGAACCTCCGTGCCGACGGTGGCCACAAAAGTTATCATTGCTGCATTGTTTGCCTGGATGGATTGAGCTAGGGTGAACACAGGCGCATTCATATGTGTGGTGGTGATGGTAGGCGTGACGCTTGCACCGTTGATAGTGGCGCTGACGAAACTCGTGTAAATGAACCCGTCGGGTAAAAAGTCGGTGACCACAAGCGGCACACCGTTGGGGCCGGTGCCGTTGTTGTTTATCGCAATGGTATAAGTGACATTTTGCCCCGCGGAGACCGACGATGGGGAGGCTGTCTTGGTTTCGCCAAGCAAGGAGAAAACCCCGACATCGACCGTATCATAGGCGTTGGCCAATACCTGACCGTTGCTGGCGGCCGTAACGGTGTTAAGCAGGGTGCCGGTTGCCGTGGCCTTGACATTAATGGTGAGACTGACTATCTGGTTTGGCATCACGCTGCCAATATTCCATGTCACCGTGCTACCTGAAACATTGTTCGGCGCGGGCACCGCACTGACATAGGTCAACCCCGCAGGCAACATGTCCGTGAGAGTTATGTTAGATAGACTCACCAAACCAAGATTGGCAAACGTGATAGCAAACGAGGTGCTGCCACCAGGGGCAATATGCGCCTCACTCGCCACTTTTTGCAACAAAGTAGTCGGTTGCAGCGACACTACCGTCGGATCGAAGTAGCGCCAGATATGGTCTTTCCCGTTAGATGCGCCGCCGGCATCGCCGCCGAAGGCATCAGCATAGATATTACTGCCAGCGAAGGACGCCAGATTGAGGATTTTGACTTTCACAGCGCAATACTCGGAGCGACCAAGTTCGAGTTGACCGATGGCAAAGCGCACCGCCGTGGCCGTGGCTGGAATTGCCGTGGTGTTAATCCCGAGGCTGCTGGCGTCAACACCGACGTAGCCTATCGAGGTGCTTATCAGCCCGGCTTTGTCCTTGCTAACTTGACTTCCGGGATACTTGACGCGATTCCAAGGACCGACCTCGATTGCACCCGGAATACTGGCCGCGGTGCCGTTGTACTTGGAATAGTTAAATGACCATGCGTAGCCGCTTTGCGGGCCGGCCACGGCGCAAGCCATCCCCCAAGGGGCGTTGCCGCGTGCGTCCGCCGGGTCAATGATAGCGGGCACGTCCTTGCGGCCGAATGCCCGCAACTGATCGGCATCCCACAACGTCATGACTCCCAATACATCCGCACCGGCGACGTTCGCCGAATCCCATTCTCCCACCGTATCGCCGGAGTTATTAGTCATGGGTACAGTGCCTCCCGATGGAGTTGCGCCATAGCTATTGAAGGCGGTTCGCGTATCGGTGGAGTAGAAAATGCCGGTGTCAGCATAGACTCCGGCGATGGTGCCTCGTGCCAAGCCGGAAGAGGTGACGCAGGGCTCGCTTACCCCGTTAATGTTAGGTCCGAGTATCACGGGTCTGCTGCTGGGATTCAAGCCCACCGATATTTTAGCGCCGCAGGAGCCGTCGCCGATGGCGATGGGTGACTGGCCTTTCATCGGAACTGGCACGAAGCCGCGCTGATCGCACGGTGTTGGCTGGATATATGCCACGTCCACTACTTGCATCCCTTGCGGCACATAGAAAGTTTGATAGCCACCAACCCCTGTACTAGTCCCCGGCCCGGGCGTGGTCTTCATGACGATCCAGAACGTATCATTGACTTGCACGAGCGGTTGGCAGGCCGCAGCCCGACTGGTCATGGTTTGTACAAAGTCCTGAGCCAAACTCAGGCCGGTGGCACGGGTATCGAGATTGTGACCGCGGGACGTGAGGGCTGTGGCGGTTAGGGAGGCTACAACAATTGCAGCAAAACGAAACGAATTTTTCATGGCATTGGAATGATTGCTGGCTCTGAATCCTGCGGCACTCGACTGCTATAATTGACAGCCAACCACATTAGGTGGAGATATGTCATAAAATGCCCGTTTCAATCAAGCTCTTTCTACAGTTGAATTGAATTAACGGCTTATACCCAGCCATTCCACCGCTGAAAGCTGCGGGTTATGCGTAACAATACCCAGGTTGGCATCCTGTAGTTAGACGTGCTTGCAGAAGCATCTGCCAAGTGATGGTCACGCGTATCCCTCTGTGATCCCAGCGGTTGCTCCTGCCCTCTGGCGGTTCTCTGTGGGCATGCGCGAAGTTATCGAAACGCGGAGGCGCGGAGTTAGCAGAGCAAATCGCTGGCTTTTTTGCGCTGCTCCTAACCCATAAGCATAACTCTCTGCTTATGGCGTTTTCTCTTCCTCCGGTGCTGCCGATGCAACTTTCTCCAGCGGATGTTCCTCCTCGTGCCAATGCCGGGCCACCTTACCGTCGAGCCAAGCAAAGTTCATCGGATAGACGTCGGGGTCGAACATAACATGATAGAAATGCCATATTACGATAGCCAGGCAAGCGAGGATCGCTTCGTAGTAGTGGATGGTCACCGCCACGTCAATGACCCAGCGCGGGAACCAATGGGTGACGTCGATCTTGAACCAAATGGCCAGGCCGCTGGCACCCATCACCACAGTGCCCCACACCACTGCCCAGTACTCAAGTTTCTCCGGATAGCCGAAGCGTCCGAAGCGGGCTTTGGGCTTGCCTAGGGTGAGATGGGCGGCGTTGGTGGCCAGGTCGTGGGCGTCCTGCCAGCGGGGCCACAGGTCGCGTAGCAATTGGCGGCCGGCGTGGGTGAAGGCGACATAATAGATATGATAAAATCCGCCGCAAATGAGTACCAGCCCGGCAATGCGGTGGGTCCAGCGGCGGATTTCCTCAGTACCCATCAGGTGCGCGTACCATGTGTTAGGAAATTTTAACGCGAAGCCGGTGACGGCCAGCAGGATGAAACTGGCCATCAGGGTGAAATGTTGGAACCGCTGGTTGCGGTCCATGCGTACGACCATGGCACCATTCGCCCGCCGCCGTTGCGCCACCTTGCGCCACCATGCCAAAGCATTGTGGGTTCCTAACAGAAGAACGGTTATGACGATGAGCAGCACATAGATATTGCGCACCCAGCGGCTCACCACGACGCCAGTTTCGTTGCCTCTGGCTTCATCGGCATGGATCTTGCCGCCGACGAAACTCTGCGTCGCCCCGGGATGGCACTTGCCACAGGTTTGCATCAAATGCGCCGGATGAATTGTCGAGTCAGGGTTGCTTGAACGCAAGATTTTGTGAAAACCGTGGCAACTCGCGCAATTCGCCGCCATCGTCGAGCCGCCGGTGGCGGCCAGCCCGTGGTAACTCTCGAAAAAGGTCTTTACCCGGTCGCCAGGCATGCCAAATCGGCTGTTGATCCGTTCGCTCGCATGGCACTTGCTGCACGTCTCCGCCGTATGGAACGATGCCGCTGGCCCTTTCAAGCCGATGATCTTGTGCTCGGAGTGGCAATCGATGCACGTGGCGCCCTCGCCCTTGCTCAGCGCCTGGCCGTGGACGCTCGCTGCCACCTCAGCGGCCTCGTCGGCGTGACATTCGCCGCAGGTTTTTTCCAGATTGGTGACATGGATTTTTGAGAGCGGAGAGTTGCGCGGATACACGGTGTGGTTACCATGACAATCCTTGCAGGTAGCCGCCGTGTCGTTGCCCTTGTCCAGAGCGATGCCATGCACGCTCGCCCCAAAACTCTTCGATTGCTGTTCATGGCACGCTGCACAATCCACCGGCTTGGCCGCTTTCGCGTCGTCCGGATGGTCCGCCGTGAGATCCTTGTGGCACTCCGCACATTGGGTCTTGGCATGCACCGAGTCCTTTAATTTCGCCGCATCCACATACATCGACACAGTCTTGCCGCCCGCTATATCTTTGGTTAGGTCCTTGTCGTCGTGACATTCCAAGCATTTGTCGTTGGTAATCCGCTCTGCGGCGGCCCCATGCGGGGACGCAAACCAGGCGACGATCGAGAGCAGCGCAATGAGATGACGGTTCATAAAAAATAGGAGATTTGCGGTAAGCGGATTGGCGGCGTATGCCATGGGCTATTGAGCAGGTGCACACAGGGCCGCAACCTCTGGCTAGCCGCCAGCACGGAGCCATTCCGCGATCACGATGATAGGCCATGTGCCGCCAGCGACAAGGCCCAATGCGTCCGTGCCTGCGCATCGCTTTGCAATCATTGCGCATCAGTCCTGATTAGGGCCTGGGTTGCGTTTCCACCCTTGCGAGTGACCCGTAAAACCATAACGTCCCGCCTTCCGGACACTTGTAAATTGTTGCGGCAGGCGGATGCAAACGATTTTTTGCACCCGTTGGTCACGCCAGTTTGCGCATCCATACCACCCCTATGTACAAACCCTTCCATCTCTCCGCCTGTCGGATCGCCAGCCTTTGTTTGCTGGCTTGGCCCGTTGCGGCCTTTGCCGCCACAGACGCGCCAGTCGCAGCCACCATTAAGCCGGCCGCAGTACTTATTCCCAACGATAAGTGCCTGGAATGCCACGACGACAAGGATTTAACCAAGGATTTGCCGGGCGGCAAGACGACATCTTTGTTTGTGGACGAGAAAATCCGCCAGGCCTCGGTTCACGCCAAGCTGGCATGTGCCGAGTGCCACAGCGATCTGACTGGCGACCATCCCGACGATGCCAAGCCGACCAAGCTGGTGGATTGTGCGACCTGCCACAAGGAGCAAGCAGATATCTATAAGACCAGCATTCACGGCATCAGCCGGGCGATGGGCTCCTCGGGTGCCGCGTCTTGCACGAGTTGCCATGGCACCCATGACATGCTCTCTCCCAAAAATCCCAATTCTCCTACTTTCAAACTCAACCTGTCGCGCACCTGTGCCAAGTGCCACGATAACGCCGGTATCAACGAGGAATACCGCATGCGCTTCCCTGACGTCGCCGCGCATTACCAAGACAGCATCCACGGCCTCGGTGTAATGAAAAAGGGTTTGGTCATCGCCCCTTCCTGCAATGACTGCCACGGCGTGCATGACATCAAGCGAAGTGTGGATCGCTCCTCGCCCATCAATAAAGCCAACCTGGCCAAGACATGCGGCAAGTGTCACCTCGGCATTGAGGAAACCTATAACAAGAGTATCCACGGCCAGTTGCTGGCTAAGGGTGATGCCCGCGGCCCGGTGTGTACGGATTGTCACTCGGCTCATGACATCGAAACGCCCACCAGTGTTCACTTTAAGCAAGCCAATGACGGCCGTTGCGGCAAGTGCCATGAGGAAAGCCTCAAGCATTATCGCGATACCTATCACGGCAAGGCTATGGCTTTGGGACGGCCTAACATCGCCAGCGACGTCGCTGCATGCTTCGATTGTCATGGTGACCACAATATCCAGCCAGTGTCTCATCCAGATTCGCAACTCTCGCCGCAACACATTCGCGCCACTTGTACCAAATGTCATCCCGGAGCCACCGTCGGTTTCACCCAATACGTGCCCCACGCCAACCCGCTGGATGGCAAGAAATATCCGGCGCTACATCTGACGTTCCTGTTGATGACCGGGTTGCTGCTGTGCGTATTCACGTTCTTTGGTGGGCATACCTTGCTTTGGTTGGCCCGCTCGGTGTGGATCTACCGGCACGACTCGAAAGCGTATCGGGAGACAAAATTTGATACGCAGCGCGATGACGAATGGTTCACCCGTTTCACGCCATTCGACCGGTTCCTGCACTTTTTGGTGGTGACCAGTTTCCTGTTGTTAGTCATCACCGGGATGCCGCTCAAGTTTTACTACACCGATTGGGCGAAAACCTTGTTCGAAGTAATCGGCGGTGCCCAGACAGCCCGCGCACTGCACCGTTTCGGAGCGCTGGTCACTTTCCTCTACTTTACGTTGCACCTGTTTGACCTCGTTACCTCCTCATGGCAAAACCGCGCTGCCATGCGCAACCCGCAAACCGGCAAATGGGAATTCAAACGGGCTTTGGGGGCGGTGTTCGGTCCCGATTCAATGGTGCCCACCTTGCAAGACATCCGCGATTTTGTCGCTCATCAGAAGTGGTTTTTCGGCAAGGGGCCCAAGCCGCAATTCGACCGCTGGACGTATTGGGAGAAATTCGATTACTTCGCGGTTTTCTGGGGCATCTTTGCTATCGGCATGTCCGGCATGGTGATGTGGTTCCCGCAATTCTTCACGGCCTTCCTGCCCGGTTGGGTCATCAATATCGCCTTGATTATCCACTCTGACGAAGCGTTGTTAGCCGCTGGATTCATCTTCACGGTGCATTTCTTCAACACTCATTTCCGGCTGGAAAAATTCCCCATGGACAATGTGATTTTCTCCGGTCGCATATCCAAAACTGAAATGCTCCACGAGCGTAAGAGTTGGTATGATCGTCTCGTCGCCACCGGCAAGCTCGACCAGTACCGGGTGCGTGACGAATGGGAACGCTGGAAAAAAATCGCCCGCCCCATCGGGTTCACCTTCTTCGGTATCGGCCTGCTTTTACTGGGCCTCATCATCTATGCCATGGTCACGCGTCTGGCGCATTGAGGCAGCGCGGCAAATTGTGGCGATGGCCGGGCTGAGGATGATTGTTTTGTTAGGTTGGCTGCTGGCGCTCACGGCGCGGGGTGGCACGGGTTGCTGGGTGTGGAACCGCAGCACGCCACTAACAGCCGTCGAAGAGCGGGACGTGCAGGCGGCGGGGATCCACACGCTTTACTGGCACTTTGCGGAGATAGAAAACCGCTCCGGCGAATGGACATGGAAATCCCGCCTCGCACGCATGCCCCAACCAACGACCCCCACACTGCGGGTGGTGCCGGTGATTCGCTTGGAAGCCTCGGTCGCCGCGCCATTTTCAGTGGTGGCCCGCGCCGCGCTGCGCCAACGCATCGTGGCGGCGTTGCAGCCGTTAGGAGCGGACGAATGGCAGGTGGATTATGATGCGCCGGACCGGTTGGTAGGTGGCTATGCGGAGTTTTTAGCGGAGTTGCGCGGGGCCGCGCCAATGCTCAGCTCCACGGCACTTGCAGGTTGGGTGCGGTTGCCTGAGTTTGCCCACCTTTGCGCCAGCGTGGCGCAACTCTATCCAATGTTCTATGACCTCGAACCCGATACCGCCGCAGCACTTCAACCGTTGCTAGAACCAGATACCACGGCGGTTTTGCTAGGTTCCTGGCGAACCCACTGCACTATCCCGTGGAAAGCCGGATTGCCGTGGTTCGCCCGGCTCACGCTCTACGGCAGTGATGGCAAATCGCGCGGGCATCTGCGGGAGTGGTCGTGGGATGAGGTGATTTTCCGCCGGGAATTGCACATGTTAGAACCACCAGCACACGGCATCAGTGTGTTCCATGCGGAAAAACCCTGCACACTGGGCCATGCCTCGCTTCAAGTCGGCGACTCTCTCGTCGCTCGCTGGCCGGATCCGGCCGATATGGCACATATCGAAAAAATCGCTGCGCGCGAGTTGGTATTTTTCCGGTTGCCGGATGCGACGGCGGCGGGCGGCGGGTCGCTGCGCGAGTTCGCCCATCGCGGGGGGGCTGGTGCCCCATGCTTGTCGCTCACCCGCGCAGACGGATATCTCGTTCTAACAAATGTCGGAGATCGCGACCTGCCACCGCGGGCGGTGGGCGACGGGCCAGCAGACCGTGGTTATGCGCTGGAGGTGGATGCCACGGGTCCGGTTTTCCGCGAAGCCGGGGCGGGTGGGTTTTTCCGGGTGCTTGGGCATCGGCGTCTCGATGCGCAGACAGATAGGAAATCGGGCGTCCCGCCTGTGAGGGAAGACACTGCGTCGCGCCTGTCTGCGCATGAGTCGCTAGGCTGGAAGCCCGTCGAGCAAGACAGGCAAGATGCTTGTCTTGCGGTGCCGCTGGCGGCCGCCACTCGGCTGACGTACTGGTTCAGCGCATTACCTGCTGGCAGCTCGCTGAAATCCGGGTTATTCCAACTCGCCCCGGCCGCCGCTTCTTCGCCGCTGCGCTACCGCATTCTCAATTCCCAAGCTCACCCGCCATGGCTACCACTCACCCCCGTCCTTTGATCCGCCGCATCTGCATCGCCATCTTGCTAACAGCCACCCGGGTGGCCGCCAGTGGTGGGTGGTTTGACGATGAACCGCCTCACTCGTTGGCCGGTGATTTGGAGCGTCTGCCAGCCAAGTCGCTCGGCCAGATATTGTTGGAAACCGCCGCCGATATCCCGCCGGCCACAGCGCCCAAACCGGTCGCGCCTGGGGAAATCACCGCCATCATCGAAGACAGTGGCAATGCCAAACCCGCGGCGCTGGCCGCCCGGATCGATGCTCTGGTAATGCGGGCCCGCGCCACCTATCCGGAGAGCGCTGAATTGCTCGCCACGCTTTACGACGTGCGCGACGCTATCACCGCCGCCGGACCTGACCAGCCAGCACGCCAGGCATATGCGAAAATGCGGGTGGCTGAGCCGCCGCGGTCCGTGGCGCATGAGACGCCGGAGGCCTATGCCAAGGGCGATTCGATGCGGGCGCACCGGCTCTATCTGGAGGGGGCCGCGCGATTCTCTAGCGGCGACCGCCGGGAATGCTGCGCTTGGTTTGCGGAAATCCTGAAGCGTCATCCCGCTCATCCGCGGGCGGAGACGGCGCGTTTCCTGCTGGCTCGCTGCGCATTGTGGTCCGCTCGCTACACCGGCGAGATCCTCGATGCGGCCGAAGATGATAAGCGCCTGGCTCTCGCCGAGGCGGCCTTCCGCGATTTCCTCCGCCTCTATCCGCATGGCCGTTATGCCGCCGACGCCCACGGGTGGCTCGGCGGTATATTATGGAAAACCCGCCCCGACGAGGCACTCATGCATTTCATCACCCAACTCGAGGACCAGGCCCACCCGGAATGCGCGAAATCCGCCGCCCACATGATTGAGCGGGTGCTCAGCCGCATCGTGGCCAATGCCGAGGATAATAACGAGGCTGTGCTCAAGGTTGTGGCGCAGCATCCGCGCATCGCGCAGGCCGCCGTGTACTTTGTGCTTAACGCCCCGGAGACTGATCCGAGCGATGGCAAATACGATACGCCCGACGCCCTGAAACAATGGCGTCTCAAAGTGTTGCCAAAACTCGCCGCCGCTGTCTCCAGTGAACAAAACCTCTATCAGGGCAACTGGGCCTGGCGCTTGCGGGCCATGCTCGCTCAGGCCGCCAGCGCCGCCGGCCACCAACAGGAAGCTATCAAACTAACGGACCCCACCGGCACCGAACTAACCCAAAGCGACGACTTGTTATTCGCTCGCTTGGTGGCCCTGCAACGCGCCGGCATGACCCCGCAGGCGATCGACGCGGGTTTGCTATTTTTAAAAACCTACCATGTTTCGCCATTGCGTGCGGCAGTGCCCGTGCGCCTCGCTCAAGTGATGGTGGACGCGCACCGCGCCGGCGAGGCATATTTTTACTTGTGCCAGTTCGACCTAACCACGCATTACCGCGGAGGGGTGGGGGACTGTGGGGTGTATCCGCCAGCGGAGCATGACCTCGGGCTGGAGAGCAGTGCCGTTTATCCAGACATTGACGGCACGGATGCCGGTGCTGTATTGAAGGAGACCATCGTGAACTTCGCAGCATTGCCGGAACTCGAGGCCGTGCTCGAACGCAAGGAATGGCAAAATAAAACCAAGGAGTTGGCCGAGTTGAAAAATATCCTGTCCGTGCGCAAGGCGGCTAACGAGGATTTTGCGGGGGCGGCTCTCCTCAATGCGGATCCCAAGTTTCAAGCCCGCATGACTCGCTACACCGGACTCGTAAATGCCACCACGCAAGGCGAAACAGCGGCCCGCGCCCAAGCGATGCTCACCCTCGGCGATGCCTTTGCCGCGGATGTGGACGCCGATTCATCAGGCTCATTTCTCACGTGGCGCGACAACGCCCGCGCCCTCGGATTTGCCGAGCCTGACCGCGAATTGGAAAACCGCAATCCCAAGCGTCATGCCACCCGCTGGTGGTTGCGTGCGGCCCGCAGTCTGCCCGCCACGGATCTATCCGCCAAGGCACGCTGCAAGGTGCTCGAAGGCATCGAGCTAACCGCTAGAGGCAGCGATTACGATTTTACCCGCGCTATCGAGTCTAACCTCTCCAAGGCATCGCGCGATATCCTTGCCGTGCTGCGCAAGGAGTCGCCAGATTCACTGGAAGCCCGCGATGCGGTGTCGTGGGACTTCGAACCCGCTCCCAAGCCTGAACCGCCGCCGGGCGAGGCCGATGATGCAGCGGTGGATATCACCTCCTGGAGTGTCCGCGGCGTGGACGTTTGGAATCGCGAATTCCAAGCGGCCTCACTGCTAGGTGGCTATCATGCGTTGCCCTATGATGCATTCGGCGAATTCGAAGCACTGAGCAGTGGGGATGCCCCGTCTAACCCCGCCACCGCCACCTTGGAGGAGGAATTGGCGGACGTGGCGGTGAACTCCACCGATCTATCAACCCAGTTCCCTGCAGGCTTGGTGCGCTCGGCGTTCGAGACGGCCCTCGTTTCCGCCCAGAATGCCTCACAAGTCAAAATCGTCAATCTGTTTGAGGACTTGACGCTCTTTCAGGAGTTGCCTGACCTCAGCGCTTCCGCCCGCAATGAATATATCAGGTTGCGCTTGCGGGCGGATGACTACCCGACATTCAATCATTGGGAGAATAAACCCGATCCGCGCCCCTCCTTGCATGATTTGTTAGCACACGCCCGCAACAACCCGCAACTCGCCGCCGTTGCCGACTTCATCGATTATGCGGAACTCTATGCCAACGAAGCCGACCGCGGACCCGATGGTGCTTTCTCGCCGGTCTATCCATCATACCGTTCGGTCGAAAAGGGCTGCCGCGCTTTCCTCGAAAAATATCCTAACTCACCTCGCCGCCAAGCCTGCAGCCTGTTGCTTTTGCGCGCCATCTACCGCCAGTTGCCAGAACGCTTCGGCCATGCCGAAAAAACGGCTGAAGATTCGGATCGATATGCCATCGTCGAATCCACCGAACCATTCCGCCCCGCACCATTGCTCGCCGCTATCGCCGCCTATCAAAAGGAATTCCCCCAGCCACGCTATCCCGCCGAAATTCGCAACTTCCGCGCCATCATCGCCTGGCGCAGCGGTGAGTATGGCAGTGCCCTCGACCTGACTATTGAGCAACTCGACGACCTGCGCCACCCGGACTTGCGTCGCGAGGCGGCGGTGCGCCTGGCCAATTTATTTGCGGACTTACGCGACGCACGTTATCGCCGCGCCATGTTGGAGGCCATGCAATCGCGTCCGGCCGCCAAGGCGAAGCTCAAGCACTATCTAGCCGTCGCCCCGCGTCATGCGGAGCACCCGTTGCGCTGCCTCGGCGGATTCCTCAGCAGTGCTTTAAAACTCGATTAAAGAAAGCAAATGATTGAGTTTACTCTGGCTTGGGCGCAACTGGCGGCGGATTTTTTTACGTTAAAATGTTAGAAAGGAGTAGTGCTGGTTGATCG